>JBAWGU010000712.1:0-5980 GCA_049593215.1 Pyrinomonadaceae bacterium | reverse complement strand
CATCGGGCGTCCGATGATGTACGGCACGTCGAAAGAGTTTCTGCTTCAATTCGGATTGAAAGATTTATCGGAGTTGCCGAGCATAGAGGATTTTGAAGACCTTGCTGGCGGGAGTGCTTAGAAACATTAAGTCGTATGATTGAGATTGAGCGAATAATCAATTTAAGTGAGAGCATTGCGCGCGAGTTTCATCCCGAGCGCATCATCCTCTTTGGTTCATACGCTTATGGCAAGCCTGATAATGATTCGGATATTGATGTTTTAGTAGTTTTGCCATTCGAGGGAAAACCTGTTCGCAAGGCTTTAGAAATTCTTGATAAAGTCAGACCTCAAATTCCCGTTGATCTTCTTGTGCGGACCCCCGAACAGGTCAAAGAGCGAATAGAGAATAATGATTGGTTCATGCGCGAGATTGTAGAGAAGGGGCGGACGCTTTATGAAGCTGCCCACTAATGATCGGCTAAAGCGGAAATGGAACAGAGACTACAAAAACTTATTGCGGAAGCAGGCATCGCTTCGCGTCGCCATGCTGAAGAGATGATTGCGGCGGGGCAGGTGACTGTCAACGGTCAGACGGTGACAGAGCCGGGGACGAAAGCTGACCCGGCGCGCGATCACATCAAGGTTCGCGGCAAGCTGATTAATCCTCTGTTGAAAGCGCGCGAGAAGGTTTACGTGCTGCTCAACAAGCCGCGCGGTTATCTGTCGAGCATGGCGGACCCTGAGGGGCGTCCTCTGGTCACGGAGCTTATTCCGGCTGCGCTCGGAAGGCTTCATCCTGTGGGCCGACTGGATTTCAACACGGAAGGATTGCTCTTGCTGACGAATGACGGTGAGTTTACAAATTTCATCACGGCGGCGCGCAATCGTGTTGAGAAAGTTTACGAGGCGAAGGTCAAAGGCGTGCCGCCGGATTACGCGATTGATCGTCTGCGTAAGGGCATCCGCCTCGAAGACGGTTTTCGCACCGCGCCCGCAGAGATTGAGAAGATTGGCGAGACCGAAAACAACGCTTGGCTCAAGATTATTCTGCAACAGGGACACAATCAACAGATCAGGCGCATGTTCGATGCCATCGGGCATTCTGTTGTGAAACTGCGTCGCATTCAGATTGGCACTCTCAAGGATGAACGTCTCGCGCCAAAGCAGTGGCGGCTGCTGGACGAGTCGGAAGTTAAGCGGCTGATGAAGACGGGACAAAAAAGAGTCTCGCGCGCGAAGCCGAAAGCGCGCGTGGCGAGTCACGGTTCCGGCAGACATTGATGTAGAATGAGTGTTAGTAAATCGTAAATCGTGAATCGTAAATAGAAAAGAGTTTCCGTCTATTCACGGTTGACGATTTACGATTTACGTTGTGAGGAGCAAGGGTGATGGAATTTGAGTTGAGCGAAGAACAGCAGCAGGTCAGGATGAGCGTGCGCGAGTTTGCCGAAGGCGAGATTGCGCCGCACGTGATGGAGTGGGACGAGACGCAGCATTTTCCCGTCGAGCTGCTGCCGAAACTCGCGGAGCTTGGCTTGATGGGCGTGATCTTTCCTGAAGAGTATGGCGGCGCGGGGCTGGGCTACGTTGAATACGCGACCATTATCGAAGAACTCTCGCGCATTGACGGCTCCGTCGGCATCTCCATCGCCGCGCACAATTCGCTTTGCTCCAATCACATCTACATGTTCGGCACGGAAGAGCAGAAGAAGAAATTTCTTGTCCCTCTCGCGCAAGGCGAGCATCTAGGCGCGTGGGGATTGACGGAAGCGAACGCAGGTTCCGACGCATCCGGCACGCGCTCGACTGCTGTGCGTCAAAACGGCGGATGGATAGTCAACGGCTCGAAGAATTTCATTACGCACGCGATTCATGCGGACACTTGCGTTGCCGTCGCCGTCACGGATCGCGCAAAGGGAAGCAAGGGTATTACGGCATTCATCTTTGAAAAAGGCATGAAGGGCTTCGCGCCTTCAAAGAAAGAGAACAAGCTGGGGCTTCGCGCATCTGAAACCGCGAGCGTGGTCTTTGAAGACTGTTATCTGCCGGATGAGAACCGTCTGGGCGATGAGGGCTTAGGTTTTATTCAAGCGATGCAGGTGCTAGACGGCGGGCGCATCTCGATTGCCGCTCTTGCCGTTGGAATTGCGCAGGGTGCATATGAGTCTGCCGTGCGCTACGCGAAAGAGCGTGAGCAGTTCGGGAAACCTATCGCAGAGTTTCAGGCGATTCAGTTCAAGCTCGCAGACATGGCGACGCAGATAGAGGCGGCGCGGCTCTTGATGTATCGCGCCGCGTTTCTTAAGGATCAGGGCAAGCGTGTGACGAAGGAATCTTCGATGGCAAAGCTCTACGCTTCTGAGATGAGCGTGAGAGTTTGCGAAGAGGCGATTCAGATTCACGGCGGCTACGGCTACACAAAAGATTATCCGCCCGAAAAATACTGGCGCGACTCAAAACTCTGCACCATCGGCGAAGGCACTTCGGAGATTCAGCGCATCATAATTGCGCGCGAGTTGTTAAGGCAGTAAGCTTTTGCGCCGTTAGTTAAATGATGAAGATATTGCTCGCATTGCTTTTTATCATCACGCTATTTGTGAGTTCTCCGGCTCAACAGCAACAGTCCGTCCCGCGCTTCGAGGATTACGCCGCGACCGTGTACAAGGGCAAACGCGCGCCCGTGAATGTGAAGAGTTCGGGGCTGGCGAGAAACTTCCGCACAATGCTAAGGGATGGCGCGAAGGAGGGAGTCAACTTCGCTGGGCATTACACGCTGGCCTCCTGGGGATGCGGAACGGCCTGTATGCAAGTAGCCATCATTGATGCGAAGACGGGCACAGTTTACTTCCCCGAACAAATCTTCACTTTCAGCGTCTGGTACTGGGGTGACAATGATGACGCTTTGCAATTCAAACCGAATAGCCGTTTGTTGATGATGTCCGGTTTCCCACCCAACGAAGCGAATGGCGAGGAGCCGAAAAGCGGTCTCCACTATTATGAGTGGACGGGCGAGCGTCTCAAGTTGGTTAAGCTCATTGAAAAGAGTAGAGAGTAGAGTCATTAGGTGAGCGGATGATGAGCGGCTCCAATCTCATTGAAAAGATTTTTGCGGGTGACGCTCGCTCTGTTGCCCGCGCCATCTCGAAAGTTGAAGACGGCGCTGATGATGCTTCGGAGTTGATGAAGGAAGTCTTTGCGCGGACGGGCAATGCGCTGGTGATTGGGATTACGGGTGCGCCGGGTGCGGGGAAGTCTTCGCTGGTTGATAAGCTTGCTTTTCATTATCGTCAAACGGGCGAGCGCGTCGGCATCATCTGTGTTGACCCTTCGAGTCCGTTCACGGGCGGCGCAATTCTTGGCGACCGGATCAGGATGCAGACGCTTGGGTTAGACCGTGGCGTCTTCATTCGCTCGATGGCGACGCGCGGCAATCTGGGCGGCCTTGCGCGCTCTACTGTTGATGCCGTTGCCATACTCGATGCCGCAGGCTTTAACAAGATTATCGTTGAGACGGTCGGTGTCGGGCAGGATGAAGTTGAGATTGTGAAGGCGGCGGATGTCTCTGTTGTAGTGCTCGTGCCCGGCATGGGCGACGACATACAGGCGATCAAGGCTGGCATCATGGAGATTGGCGATGTCTTCGTTATCAACAAAGCTGACCGCGAGGGAGTGTTAAGAACGGAGAAGGAGTTGGAAGCCCTGCTCTCTTTAGCCATGCGTCCAGACAACTGGATGCCGCCGATTATCAAGACCGTCGCGATTGAAAATAAGGGCATAGAAGATTTGGCCGAAGCAATTAATCGTTTCCGCGAATTTCAACAGGGCGCGGAGTCTGGCCGCGAAAGGCGTGAAGCGATTGCGCGCTGGCGCATCCTAGAGCTTTTGCGCGAACGCCTGCTCGCGCAAACTCTCAACCGCGATTCGGCATCGGACACACTTGACCAAATGGCTGTCGAAGTCGCCAGCCGTCGCCGCGACCCTTATTCGGCGGTGGAAGAGATTCTCAATGCTGTCAGTAGTCCGTAGTCCGTTGTCCGTTGTTTTGAGTGTGAGGAATCTTGAATGCTTACTCTTTAGTGGTCAGCTTAGTAAACACGAACAACGGACAACGGACCACTGACAACGGACAAACGCTCTTATGAAGATTGACCATCTTGGAATTGCTACGCGCGGGATTGACGAGGCGATTGGGTTCTGGCGTGATGCGCTGGGCCTTGAGGTGGAAGGAACGGAAGAGGTTGCTGAACAGAAGGTGCGCGTGGCGATGTTGCCGATTGGAGACGCGCGCGTTGAGCTTTTAGAGCCGACGAGTGCGGATTCGCCTGTCGCAAAGTTTTTGGAGAAGCGCGGCGCGGGGCTTCATCACATCGCCGTGCGCGTTGATGATATTCGTGCGACGCTCGCGCATTTGAAAGAGCAAGGGGCGCGCTTGATTGATTTGGAGCCGCGCATCGGCGCAGGCGGATGTTTGATTGCCTTCGTGCATCCGCAAGCGAGCGGCGGCGTGCTCCTCGAACTTGTGCAACACACTAACGATTCAAACGCTGATCGTTAATTGAAACAAATTTAAGAGAAGGAAGAGATAATGATTACTTGCCAACAATGCGGCGCGGCACTCGAAGGCCACCCTGAGACCTGCCCGGAATGCGGTTACACGCTTCCCGCCGCTTCTCAAACTGAGCACACAGACGCGGAGGAGAGCGGCGCGCAGGAGACGAGCGCAACAACGGCAGCCGCTTCTGAAACCGCTTCCGATAAAAAAACAACTAACGTCCCTGCCGCTTCAACCTCTTCGTCCGGCCTCTCTGCAAAATCCAGAGCCTTGATTGCCGCCGTGATTGCCATAGCTTTTGCCGGAGGCTTGATTGTCTGGCAGGTGAAGGCGAAGAAAGGAAACGCCGTCAATCTCTCTGCGGAAGACATGCAGTTGCTGGCGGAAGAGCAAGGGCCGATGGTTCGCCAGCGCCTTGCGAATGACGAAACGGCGCGCAAGGATTTCGCCAAGAGCCTGCGCGAGTTGCTGGCTGTTGCGGAAGAAGCGAAAGCGAACGGCGTCGGCGAAAAGCCGGAGGTGAAGCGGCAGCTTGAGTTGATGCAGATGCAGCTTGTCGCGCAGAACTACATTGAAGGGCAGCAGAAGAAGGGCCAGCAGAACGCGATGCCTAATCTCTCTGAAGCCGAAGTCGAAGCTTTTTATAAAGAGCCTGGACATCAGGAGAGATTTGACCAGCTCATCAAAGACGCTCAAGCCAAAAATCCGCAGATGGCCGGGATGCCAATCCCCGAAGATCAGATGAAGCAACTGAAGCAGCAGTACGCGCAGATTTCAACTGCCGAGCGCAAGGGTATCGAAGCGGGCGTTGATAAAGAGCGCAAAGTTCAGTTGCAACTGATGCTCGAACAGTCACGCGTGCTTGCCATCACCTACGCGCAGGATAAGCTGTTTCCGGGCATCAAGGCCACAGATCAGGAGATTGACGCTTACATCTCAAGCCATCCCGAATTTGACGAGAAGAAAGCTGAAGAGAAGGCTCAGGAAATTTTGAAGCGCGCGAAGGCGGGCGAAGATTTCGCATCGCTTGCGAAAGAGTTTTCGATGGAGCCGGGCGCGAAACAGAGTGGCGGCGATCTGGGCTGGTTCGGTCACGGGCGTATGGTTCCGGAGTTTGAGAAGGCAGCATTTGCGCTTCAGGCCGGACAGATCAGCGATGTGGTTAAGTCGCAGTTTGGCTATCACATTATCAAAGTCGAAGAGCGCAAGACGGAGAAGGACAAGGAAGGGAAGGACGAAGAACAGATTCACGCGCGCCACATTCTAATCATGACAGGCTCGCCCGACGCAGGCGCAATGGGACCACCAAAGCAGCCACGCGATCAGGCGCGCGAAGCCGTCGAGAAGGATAAGCAACAAAAACTTCTCGACGAGATAGTCAAACGCTCGCACGTCACCGTCGCAGACAATTTCAAAGTCACAGCGCCGGAGGGTGGAGGCCAGAAC
>JBAWGU010000711.1:0-3565 GCA_049593215.1 Pyrinomonadaceae bacterium | reverse complement strand
CACTTCCACTTCAACAGGCGCGGCGTCGTGCGCTTCGTATCCTTCGGGCCAGTTTGAGATGTTCACGCCGTAGGGCTGGTCTGCATCAACTTTAACCGTGAAGCGTATTGAGAGCGGGAGGCCGCGTGCGGCGCGAAGGCGTTGGGCGAGAGAATCAACGCGCCACTCCTGCGTGACGACCTGTCCCTTCTCTTCAAGCGGGATGAGACGAGAGCCGCAGTCTGTGCCGTTGATGAGGAGCGTGACCCGAGTGGTCTTGATGCGCCCGTGCGCGTCGTCTGGAACTACGGGTTGAATGTGTGCGCGCACGACTAGATTGCCGACGCGCTTCCAGCGTTCGCGCGCTGGCATAGTGTATTCCAAGAAGCCGACGCCTGCGCCCCAGATGTAGCCTGCGTCGCCACCCAACTTTTCAAAACGCGCGCTCGAAGCTGCTTCAGGTTTGAAGCGATAGAGAATCGTGCTGTCAGGATTCCATTTGATTTCAGGTCGCGTCGCAGGGTCGTTCGGTTGCCGCGTGAATGCGAACTGTCGCGGGATGAGATGATGGCCGCTCTCGAACAGCTCGCGCGGCTGGTTTGCGTCTTGAAGCGAAGCGAAGAGTTGCGAGCCGCGCTTAATCTCTTCGAGCGTTCCCATGTCGCGCGCGTCCGTGTAGGTGATGCCGTAGCCGCGTGACACGTCAGGCGTGAGAATCCAGAACATCGCGCCGTTCGCGCCTCTCTGCGCCGTGCTCTCGAAATAGGAGTGAAACCACTGGGCCTGCGAAAATCCTTTGTAGCCTTCAGGCCCGATTCCAAATTCGCCGAAGACGAGCGGTTTGCCGATGGAGATAGATGCAGCAACGCGGTTGTCTATAAACTCGCGCAGGGCCGCAGGCGAATCAACAAAGCTGTCGCTGTCGTCCTTCGGATAGTTATGCACGTCGCAGAAATCAATATTCGGAAGCTCATGCTCTTTCAACCACTCGCGCCGCTCGACTGCGTTGCGATAGCCCCAGATGCCGGGCGTGACGAGATGTTTCGGGTCCAGAGATTTGATGTAGGCGCTCATCAACGCGACCCACTCCCTGCGCTCCTGTAAACGTCCGGGCGCGGCCTTCCCTTCGTTAATCAACTCGTAGCCCATGATGGTGGGATCATCTCTGTACAAGAGGCCGGTGACGGTGTTTCTGCGCGCAACTATTTTCTGCACATGCTCACGATAGAGGCGGCGCGTCTCTTCGTTCGTGTAGAAGAGCATCGCGCGCTCTTCGTCAATGCCGTAGGGGGCGCGGTCGTTCGCGGCGTCGTTGATGCCAACCCAGCGCAGGTACTGCGTCACGCCGCCTGTGTCGCGCCACCAGTTGGCAAGCGTCAGTTGCACGCGAAGATTGTTTCGAGCGGCTTCTGCAATCACATGGTCCAGATGAACGAACGCTTCTTCGTTCCACTCGCCGGGCTTCCAACGAAACGGGTGCGTGCGCGGCCAATCTCTGAAATCGCCAATCGGCTTGATGTCTTCTGGACCACCTTCGCCACTGGCCCAGACTCTAAGGACGCTGATGCCGCTCAACGCAGCCGCGCGCAGAGTCTCAGGCATACGCGCGCGGTCTTCGTCCCTGTACATCACCGCGACGTTTGCGCCGACGAAACGAAAGCGGCGGCCCTGCGTAATGAAATGCGCGCCGCTCGTTTTCACAAACTCGCGCGACGCGCTCTCACGCTGCCCTCTCGTACACGCGCTAAAGAAAATCGCCGCGCCCACTACACACGCGAACGCGGCTAAAACGACTACTCTATGCTTACCCATCAAATCAAGAATTCAAAAATTGAGCTTGCCCGTTAGCGAACAAGAGACCTAACGCGGGTTGGTTAGTTTCACAAAACCAAAGATGGAGCAGACAGCCGCGAGCACCGGAAAGAGGAAGAAGAACGCGCCGACGCCGAGCGTCAGGTCAGGGTTGTTCAAAATGACTCCGATTGCCAGCATGAAAAACATCAACTGAAAAATAATCATGCAGACGGATGCGAAAGCGAACCAGCGCGTTGAAGGACCAAAGGCGCGCGCACGTGCGAAGCCCAGCACCGCCGCGACCAGCCAGCCAATCGTCCCGCCGACGGCGAGAAAGACCACGACAGGTAGAAAATAGGCGGGCGGCTTGACGGGCGTCTCGGCAGTTTGCAACGCCAGCATTAAGAGTGAAGCCAGAAACATCAAGAACTCTCTCCTATAGATTCCGCACTGAGAACAAACCAAAGCGCCGTTTACGCACTTGCAAGTCTTGCGGCTGCGCGCGCAAACGGCGTCAAGGTTATGCTCCCAATAATTTTATGGCAAGAGACGCGCCAAAATCTGCGGCGGCTGTCCAGCCGTTTATCGTGAGCGTTCAAACGCACACTCTGTTGAAAGCAGGTCGAGCGCGTCGCCCTACTGTGTAATGTGTATCTCCTCTTCCTTATTGACACGGCGCAGGAAAAAGACCAGCGCGCAGGCGCAGGCGACGACCGCCAGCACGATGGCATACCACAAAAAGTGTGTGCCACCCTGACCCGGCGTCGTCGCAAACTTATAGAAATACCAGATCGCCCCTGCGGTTGCCGCCAGGCCCACAATCCAACTGATAATGTCTATCAGACTCTTCATGTTGAACCTCCAGAGTTCGCTTTTCGACGAATATGATTTTTCTTCCCGGAAAAAGCCCTTAAGCCTTCAGGTGAAATCTCGAAAACAGAACCGTCGGGCGCAAGAAGCTCAGACTGCGAGCTACTTTATTTGTGCGCTCATGTTACAGCCAAAAAAGGGAAAAGGTAAAGGAAAAAAGAAGGGGAACGAGAGGGGGGAAGAGGGTAAAAGGGCAAAAGGAAGAAGAGGAAATCGCTGGTCCAGATGTTCTTATCCCTTTCCCCTCTTCCCCTCTTCCCCTTTTACCCCTGCTTTTATTTGATTATCCGCTTGTCTCCCGCACGCTGCGTGATGCGCTCGCGGTCAAGGTATTCGAGGAGCGGAATGGCATACTTGCGCGAGACGCCTGCGAGTTCCTTGAACGCCGGAACATCTATCAAACGCTCAGGCTCATGCGTCGCGCCGTACTCGCGCAGCTTGACGACGAGAGATGTGAGCGCGTCCGTGTGAAAGAAGAGGTCGCCCTGCACGCGCACGACGACCGAAGCGTCAATGAGCAACTGCAAAATCTTGCGCGCGTGTTCGCGTCCGGCGGAAGCGACGCCCGCGCGCTCCAGAGCTTCGTCCAGAGCGGGCGCTTCCAGAGCGGCCTTGCTGTAAACTTCTTCGAGCCGATTACGCAACGCCGCGTCCTCCGCGTTAAGCGAAAGACTGTGAGAAGCCGCGCGCACAATATCCTTGTCAGCAAAAATCTTGCCGCCACTTTCCAGACTCGCCAACACTGCGCGAAAGATTTCCGGCGCGGCATGAGCGAAGCGACGCTCGCGCAGAGTCTCGCGCGCAAGGCCACGCGCAAGCGGCTCGCGCCTATGATGCGCTTCAATCTCTTCCAACGCCGCGTGCGATAAACTGTCAGAGCTTGCGCGCCCGGCATATACGCCGTCAGCTTCGATGATTGCGC
>JBAWGU010000710.1:0-2975 GCA_049593215.1 Pyrinomonadaceae bacterium | reverse complement strand
TTGTCAAAGAGCGAAACGAACTGAAGGTCAAAGTCGAGTGGCAGTTCTCCATCTCCCAAGCGAGAGAAAAGCTGCGCCGACACTACGAAAACGTGAAATCTAAAAACTAAAATTACAGAGCACTAGGTTCTAAATTTTAGAGATTAGATTTGCATGGGAAACTGAGATTGAGTACGAGGATGCCGGTAAAAGCAGTTGGTCGCACGATCTTTTCATGGTCGCTTATTATCTGGATCGTGGCATTTCTGGCTCGTGCAACTTTCGTTCTGGTCAAGACGAAGACCGGATTGTTTCGCGGCTCTTTCTACACAACCGATTCGCAGGTCTATGACGCTCTGGCGCAGAGCCTCATCGAACATCGAGGTCTGGCGATTGACGGTCGCCCGACTGCTGTTTATCCCCCTGTTTACCCGATGTTTCTAGCTGTCTGTTACTGGATTTTTGGAAAGAACTTTCTTCTAATCGGCATCATACAGTCGGGACTGTCGGCTCTGGCTTGCGTCTTTGCCTTCAAAACAGCACAGAAGATTTTCGACGATCAGACAGCACGGCTAACGGGATTAATCTGCGCCCTCATGCCTGATCTGATATTCTGGGCCTCCGGCTCTATCACGACTGAGGCTTTGTACACCTTCTTGTTAACGGCGTCTGTCTATTTCCTTGTCTTGCTTTTACCTCCACACACGAAGAATGTTAGAGAGGCGAAGTCTCGGTCAAGCATCAAACTTAATTCAATTATTGCAGGAGTATTACTTGGTCTATCAGCGCTGACGCGCCCGCTCATTCTATATTTTGTGTTATTCGCTGTCCTGTATCTATGGCTTTATGTTGGGTTCGTGCGGGCGATGGTGGTAGGAAGCGTCTTCTTGATAATCGTGTTTCCATGGGCCTACAGAAATCAACGCACGATGGGTTCGATGATCTTTACTTCAACAGGCGGAGGCGTCTCGCTTTACCATTACCATAATCCCGTGACGAGCGGGGAGAATGGCGGTTACACCGCAGACTTGATACCTTTGAATGAAGCTGAGCGTGCGCCGGAAGTTGAACGAGACCGTTTGTACCGGAGAGCAGCAATTACCTACGCCCTACAACATCCGATACATGAGTTGGGGCTTACCTTTCATCGCTTCTGGAACATGTGGCGGCCAGGCATTGAGCGTGCTCCCCGGCCTTATCATGTTATTGCATTACTGACCTACGTTCCGCTCATGCTCTTTGCCATACCGACAATCTTTGTTCTGGGTTTTCACCAGCCACGCGTGGGCTTGCTTAATCTTTTTCTGCTATATAATTTTGTTTTCCATCTCATCACTGTGGCCGAACTACGTTATCGAATTCCTTTGGAGCCTGTTTTAATTATTTTTGGAGCGGTGGGTATAATCCGCACAGTACGCCTCTTCCAACAGAGACAGTTTGGCCTGCTGGCAACGAAGCCGCGTTTGAAAACTTGAATTAATAAAATGATTCCAAACCGGAAGCTTCTGAAAAACCGATGTGATCTTTATTCATGATCCTGTCTAAAAAGATGAAGATCGAGTTCCCTGAAAAATTCAACATGGCGGACTACTTCCTCTATCACAATCTTGATGAAGGAAGAGAAGGCAAGACGTGTCTCTACTTCAAAGATGAGACGTACACGTATGGCGAGACGGCACGGATGTCTAATCGCGTGGGACGCGCTTTGCTTGAGCTTGGGGTAGAGATAGAAGACCGCGTGCTGCTCGTCTTGCCCGATTGCCCCGAGTTTGTCTGGACGTGGTTTGGGGCGAGCCGCATCGGCGCTGTTATCACGATGGTCAACCCGCTTCTTTATGCGAGCGATTACAAATATTATCTCGAATACACGCGCGCTCGCGTGGCAATCATCAGCGAATCTCTCTTAGAGACTTTTGCGGAAGCGGCAGAGTCTGCGCGCCATCTGCGCAAAGTGCTCGTCGTCGGGAAAGAGCATGGAGGCTTTCTCTCTTTTGATGAGATAACGGGAGCGATGCCGGACGAACTCGCTCCGGCAGAAACGACGCGCGACGACATCGCAATCTGGCTCTTCACCTCCGGCTCGACAGGACATCCGAAGGGCGCGGTACACTTACATCACGACCTGCCTTACAACACGGAATGCTATGCGAAGCGTGTGCTTGGCGTAAGCGCGGATGATCTGACAGTCTCCGTGCCAAAACTATTTTTCGGCTACGCGACGGGCACAAACCTGCTCTTCCCTTTCGCTGTCGGCGGCGCGAGCGTCCTCTTTGATGAAAGGTCAACGCCTGAGAAAATGTTTGAGATGATTGAACGCTTCCGCCCGACTATCCTGACGAGCGTGCCGACGATGATTAACGCGATGCTCAACACGGAAGCCGCCCAGCAGAAAGATTTATCCTCTTTGCGCATGTGCCTCTCTGCTGGCGAGGCTCTGCCGCCGGAACTCTACGAACGCTGGAAGAAATCCTTCGGCGTGGAGATTTACGACGGCATCGGCTCGGCAGAGATGTTTCACATCTACATCACGAATCGCCCGACGGATGTCAAACTCGGCAGTTTGGGGCGCGTCGTCGAAGGCTACGAAGCGCGCATCGTTGACGCGGAAGACCGGGAAGTTGCGACAGGCGAGATGGGAACTTTGAGGATTAAGGGCGACTCCGCCGCGCTCTGCTACTGGCAGGCGCATGAAAAATCTAAGGAGACTTTTGCAGGCGACTGGTGTACGACGGGCGACCAGTTTCATGTTGACGCGCAAGGCTACTACTGGTATCACGGGCGCACGGACGACATGCTCAAAGTCTCAGGCGTCTTCGTTGCCCCGGCGGAGATTGAGAACTGCCTGCTCCAACACGAAGCCATTCTCGAATGCGCCGTCATCGGACACGACGCGGGCGAGGGTCTCATCAAACCGAAAGCCTTCATCGTGCTGCGTGCAGGCCAGGAGGCAAGCGAAGAGCTATCGCAATCAATCAAAGAGTTCGTCAAATCCAGAA
>JBAWGU010000709.1:0-3493 GCA_049593215.1 Pyrinomonadaceae bacterium | reverse complement strand
CCGATGACCTTTGCTTCACTTGAGATTATTCTCTAGCCCGGGACTGCTCTCACCAATTTAGCGGGACCGTATAGCTTAATTGTTACGACCGAAGGCCAGTGACTCAATTCTCAATTGGCCGCCTGCGGAATTGGCCGAGTACGTGGATAACATCTGCTCATCTGCTTCTATCATTCACCCAAAGCGAGAGTTGAAAGGATAAAGATCATGCGTAGTTCTAACATTGCTTTGCGCCGATCAGGAATTGGACGATCACGCCGACTCTTCTCTCTCAACGCAACGAGCATCGCCTCGCTACTCTTGTTGCTGTTTCTGACCGCGCTTCCTGCCTCGGGCCAGAGCAACTATGCGAGCTTGGGCGGAACAGTTTTCGATCCGCAACAGCAAGCGATTCCGGGGGCAACTGTCCAACTCACATCGCAGAGCACGCACGCGATACGTCAAGTTAATAGCGACGACAGGGGAGCATTTCAAATTACCGGCTTGCTGCCGGGCGAGTACACACTCGCTGTGCAGTCGCAGGGCTTTGCGCCGTTGAGCCAGACGGTGCGCCTTGAGGTCGGCCAGCAAATGACTCTTGACGTGAGCCTCAAACTCTCTTCCGTCAACACTACTGTGGAGGTCGAAACTCGGACCCCAAATGTACTACGGACTAATGACGTGAGCGTGGGCGAAGTAGTTGAGCGAGCATCCGTTCACAATCTGCCGCTCAACGGGCGGATGTTGATTGACCTTGTGCTCACAGTGCCGGGCGCGCACATGAGTCATGGGGCGCAGGAGGGAGATATGAGTCCTCTGTACTGGCGACCCGGGCAGCGTTCGGCTGTGAGCATCGGCGGCAATCGCCCGAACGCAAACTATTTTCTGCTCGATGGGACCACAAATACAGACCCTACGTTTAATACCTTGAACCTCAGTCCCTCACCCGACACCGTGCAGGAATTCAGCGTGCAGACGGGAAGCTATTCAGCCGAGATGGGCGGGGCTGGCGGCGGGCAGGTCAACGTCGTCACGCGAACCGGAACGAATGAATTTCATGGAACCGGATACGAATTCTTACGCAACGGCGCGCTCGATTCACGCGCCTTTAACCAGATGGACTCCTCGAAGCATCTTGTGCGGAACAACTTCGGCGCGTCGCTCGGAGGACCAATCGCCCGCGACAGGAGCTTCTTCTTTTTCAACTACGAAGGCTTGAGGCATACGAAGGCCGACACCATGATTGCCACCGTGCCGACAGCCGAAGAGGCGAGCGGTGATTTCAGCATGAGCGGCGTCGAGATTTTCAACCCGTTCAGCGCGCATCCCAATCCGAACTTCGACCCGGCGAAACCCATCAGCCCAACCAATTCGCAAATCATACGCGACCCTTTTCCCGGCAACGTTATTCCGCAGAACATGATAAATCCGGCAGCCGCGCGCTTTCTGCAAAAATATGTTCCTCGTCCCAACATAGACATGGGAATGATGGGTTGTGGCATGACCATGATGGGCGCACCGACTGTTGTTGGAGCAGGCGTGGACTGTAACAACTATCTTGATGTGCGCAACGAACGCCACGTCACTGATCAAGCCACGTTCCGTTTCGACCAGACATTCAAGCATGGCGATAGCCTTTTTGCGCGCTATTCCTTCAGCAGCGAGAATGGTTTCATGCCGCAGAACCTGCCCGGCTTCGGAGCTATTCACGACAACCTCTCCCAACACGGCAGCGTCGGCTGGAATCACATCATCAATCCTCGCATGGTGAACATGGCGGCCATCACGATTTCACGTCTCTCGATGCACCGCTCATCAGAGAATAGCGAGAGCAACGACATCGTTTCCGAACTTGGAATTCAGGGCGTAGGCTTTGGCGGCAAAGGAGCATACGGTGCGCCCTGGTTCAACGTGCAGGGCTACTCCGGCATGGGCGATACCTTCGCGGCCACGCCCATGCACGCCTGGGACACGATTCTGGAAGCACGTGATTTGTTGAGTTGGCAGATGGGACGACATAGCCTGAAGATGGGCGGCAGTTATCGTCATTTCATCTGGCCGATGTGGGGCTTCTTTCAAAATCGCGGCTATTACCAATTCACTAACGGGTTTACGACAAAGACAGGAACGAACGACGGCACAGGCTCGGCCCTCGCTAACTTCCTGCTTGGTCTGCCAGCAGTCAAGCAGCGTCAGGTTGGCATTCCGCAGATGCAACTGCGCCAGTGGTACGCGGATGCGTTTGTTCAGGACACTTTCCAACTAACACGCAACACGACGATTCAAATCGGATTGCGCTACGAATACATGAGTCCGCTCAAGGACATTCGTTACGCGAATACGAATCTCGTTTTCCAGAACGGGCAGCCTTTCGTCTTCATCGGCGGGCAGCAAGGTTTTCCGGAAGGCTTGATGTATCCCAATAAGCTTAACTTCGCGCCGCGCGCAGGCATCTCGCAGAACATCCCGCGTTTCGGAGTTGTGCTTCACGCAGCCTTCGGCATCTTCTTCACGCCTGTTGACATGAACACATGGTGCAACCAGCGTCACAACGTTCCTTACATCTTTCCTGAAACGCAGCAGAGCGATAACTTCATCCCCGCCGCAGGCATCGTCGCCAACCGTTTGAACTTTGCTCCTGCGGTGCTTGGCACGACCACCGTGAGCTTCGCAGCTTTTGAACTCAACGCGCCTGCGCAATACATAGAGCAGTGGAGCGGCACTTTAGAGAAGAGTTTGGGGCGCGAGACCACTTTAGAGCTTGGCTACCTCGGCTCGCACGGAGTCCACTTGCAACGCTCTCATTTGATTAACAACGCGCCTCCCGGTCCCGGCGCTATCGGCCCTCGCCGTCCGTTCAAGACGCTGAGTTTCCTTCCGGGCATGGTCCTGCCCGACAACATTACTGTCGCCAGCAAGACCTTTCCCGTGAGCGGCATCAACCTTCTGGAAAACTCTGCGCAAAGCTGGTATCACGCAGGCTATATCAACGTCCGGCGTCGTCTATCTCACGGCTGGACCTTTCTAGCCAACTACACAGTTGCGAAGAACCTGAGCGATGCGCCCGACTTTCGTTCGCCAATGTTCGAGTCAGCCGCCCCGCAGGACAATTCAAACCTTTCCTTCGAGAAGGGCTTGGCGTGTGATGTACGCCATCGCTTCTCCATGAGCGCGGTCTTTGATCTGCCTGCGTGGGGCGAAAACGGTTTTGCGCACGCGGTCACGAAAGGCTGGCGTCTCTCAGCCATCTATCAGGCGCAAAGCGGCTACCCGTTCACCATCTCTGTGTTTGGCGATACGGCAAACGCGGGCACGCTGCTCGGTGAAAATCCGATACGGGCTAACTATACGGGACAGCCTATCTATGGCTCCGGCACGCACACGGCAGATCAATGGTTCAACACTGCGGCGTTTGCTGCTCCGCCAGCTTTCACTTTCGGCAACGTCGGACGAAACACGCTTTACGGGCCGGGGCTGCAACTCTTAGACCTGTCCGTGCAACGCGAGTTTGCCC
>JBAWGU010000708.1:0-4510 GCA_049593215.1 Pyrinomonadaceae bacterium | reverse complement strand
CTACACCGTTAAAGTCTCTGCGGACAAGACACAGACGCCGGGCGGTTACGAGTTGCGAGTCGAAGGACCGCGTGAAGCCGCTGCCGCAGATGAAAAGCGCGTCGAGGCGGAACACATCTTCATGGCGGCTCAGAAACTACGGCCTGAGAAGACTCCGGAACTGAAGGTGAAAGCCATCGAGCAATACGAGCGCGCGCTCGACCTCTGGCGCGCGCTCGGAGACGCGCGTGGAGAGGGCTACACGCTTTGTGGCATAGGGCGAACCTACAAGGCGCTGGGGAAACTGCCGGAAGCGATTCAGTATTTGAGTCAATCGCTCTCTCGCCTTCAGGACATACAGGACGTTTCCGGTCAGGCTTTCGTCCTCAACGAGATGGGCGCGGCGCACAGGGACTTAGGCAATCCGATGAACGCGCTAGACTATTACGACCAGGCGTTAGAACTGCGGCGCAGCATCGGCGACCAGGGGGGTCAGGCGCAACTGCTTAACAACATCGGGCAAGTTTCTTCCAACATCGGTCGTCAGAAGAAGGCTATTGAGAATCTGGAATTGGCGCTGACCATGTGGCGCGCGTTGGGTGACCGTAGCCAGGAAATGAATACTCTCAATAACATTGCCAATGCATACGCAGATATGGGTTACATGACCGAGGCTTCCGAAAAGTTTAAGGAGGTCTTAAGTTTTTGCCGCGAGACCGGCGACTGTCGTCTTGAGCCTTATGTCCTCAACAGCCTCGGCATAATATACGACACGTGGTCGGAGCCACAGGAGGCGCTCAAGCAATATGAGACAGCGCTGAAACTTTTCGGCGAGATGACAACGGAAAAGGGTCAAAAGGGTCAGGCTATCGTACTCGATAACATCGGCATGGTGTACGCCGGATTGGGCGACGCCGAGAGCGCGCTCGAAAAATTTCAGGAGGCGCTCAAGCTTCGTCAGCTCCTGAAGGAGCCGGGCGGCGAGGCGGTCACGCTGAGCAACATCGGCTACGCCCAAACTCTGCTGGAGAATCAGCCGGAGGCACTCAAGTATCTCAACCTCGCGCTGCCACTCAGCAGAGAGTCACATAAGAGGTCTTTTGAAGCTTACACACTCGTTCGCATCGGGATGGTTTACGTCCGGCAGAATGAGCCGCGCAAAGCGCTTGAATTCTACCGGCAGGCCCTCGAAATTCAGAAGGAGTTGGAAGACCATCGCGGTCAGGCCATCACCCTTGATCAAATCGGACAGGCTGAGGCTCTGCTGGGCGAGTCGTCGCAGGCTCTTGACAGTTACGCGGAGGCGTTAAGGAACTGGGTCGCTGTGGGAGACAAACAGGGGGAGGCTCTCTCGCTCTACGGCACCGCGCGGATCGAACTCGACTTGAATAACCTGCCAGCCGCGCGCGACAAGATCGAAGAAGCAATCAGAATCGTAGAGACACTGCGCTATAAAACGACCAGCCATCAACTCCGCATGACCTACTTCGCGGGCAAGCAGGATTTCTACGCGCTCGACATAGATGTCAGAATGCGCCTCTTTGAGCTTAACCGCTCCGGGGCGGATTCCGAGGCGGCACTCTATGCCAACGAACGCGCTCACGCAAGAGACCTGCTGGACCTCCTGACTGAAGCCCATGTTGATCTGAATAAGGGGATGTCACGGCAGGATGCGGAGAAGAACCATCGGCTGGAGCAGGAAATCAACGCCTTAACACAGAACTGGTTCCGACTGCGCAACCTTAAGAGGGCGGACGATGCCGCCGCCGTAGAAGAAAGACTCAAGGCGCTGATTGACGAGCAAGAGAAATTTCTGACTGCAATCCGGAACGCTAAAGACTCAAACGCCAACATCAGGCAGCCGAAGATACTTGGACCACACGAGGTTCAACAGCTATTGGATAATGAGACGCTCTTGCTGGAGTATGCGTTCAACGATAAACGTGTTTACTTGTGGGCCGTGACGCGGGAAAAGATATTGTCCTACTCTCTGGCTGGCCGGGCAGAAATAGAGCAGACTGCCGAACAGTTCCGGCGGATGCTTACAGCCTACGAGCCGCCAAAACCAGGCGAGAGCGACGAGCAATACATCAATCGAAGGAAAGCGTCTATCGCACAGTACCAGCAGGTTGCGCTTAATCTTAGTCGCATGGTGCTTGGGCCGGTCGCGTCTCAGCTCGGCAGCAAGCGACTGGTCATCGTCGCAGACGGCGCGTTGCAGTATATCCCGTTCGAAGCATTGTCAGTGCCCGTCACGCAATCGGCAACTGACACCCCGGCATATATCCCATTGCTCTCGCAGCACGAAATTGTCTACCAGCCATCGGCGTCCACGCTGGCGTTGCTGCGCGCCGCGCCGCGTCACAATACCACCAAGACGCTGGCCGTCATTGCGGACCCTGTGTTCGACAGTAACGACAAGCGCGTGCGCGCTTCTATCAAAGGGCGTAGCAACGTAGCCGGACCGATCTCATTGCCGGGAGAGTTGCGTAGAGCTTTGAGGGATGTCGGGGACGTGGGGGCGGGAGAAGTTGGATTCAAGCTGGACAGGCTGGAGTACTCTGCGAAAGAGGCAAACGCTATTATCGCCGCCGCCCCGCCCGGATCATGGATGAAGGCTGTGGACTTTAAGGCCAACCGCGCGGTCGCTAAGAGTCAGGACCTCAAGCAATTCAGCATCGTCCATTTCGCAACGCACAGTCTTCTCAACGACAGACATCCTGAGCTATCAGGCATCGTGCTTTCGATGGTCAACGAGAAGGGCCAGCCGGAAGATGGCTACCTGCGTCTGGGCGACATTTATAATTTGGACCTGCCGGTTGATCTCGTGGTGCTGAGCGCTTGCCGGACCGGAATTGGCAAGCAGGTTAGAGGTGAAGGGTTAATCGGCTTGACGCGTGGTTTCATGTACGCCGGGACGCCCAGAGTGGTGGCTAGCTTGTGGAAGGTTGACGACGAAGCCACATCCGAGCTGATGCGCAGATTCTACCGTCTGATGCTTGAGCAAAAACTCCCCGCCGCCGCTGCTTTAAGGAAGGCCAAGCTTGAGATGATGGCGCGCACAGAGTGGCACAATCCATACCATTGGGCCGGGTTCGTTCTACAGGGCGATTGGCAATAGGAGTATGTTTGTGTTAAATAGCGGTCGTATTAATCGTAGTTTATTGAGAACCCGGATATCCCTTAGGAGCCGCAAAAATTTGGACGCCCCATCCTCGCGCAAACAGAAATGGACGCTGACCATAGAGGCTTTCGACGGACTCCTCTCATGGCTTGCTCCGGATCGCGAGCAGGCCGGAGTGAAGTATGAAGAGATACGCTTACTACTGGTCAAAGGCTTTCGGAAGCACGGTTGCACCGTCCCGGAAGAACTCGCCGACGAGACGATCAATCGCGTCGCCAGAAAGCTCCCTGAAATCGCTTCGACGTATGTGGGAGACCCTGTGCGCTATTTCTACGGCGTCGCCCATCTGGTCCACATGGAATATCTGAGGAAACCTAAAGTTGGTCCACTGCCCCCGGCTGACCTGCCCTCGATTGAAACTCAGTCACCTTTGGAAATACTTGAAGACACAGAACATGAGTACACTTGTCTGAGGCTCTGCATGGAGCGACTGTCCGCGCGAGATCGCGAGCTAATCATGCAATACTATCGCGGCGAGCGGCAAATAAAAATCAGCCTCCGCAAAGAGCTTGCCGAACGGCTGGGAATAAAGCTGGAGAACCTGAGATTGCGAGCGCAACGAATCAGGGCAACTCTCAAGGAGTGCGTTATCAACTGCATGGGCCGAAAAGCGCTGGCGTGAAGCTTACCCCCCGTCAATAAATTGTTTCGTGAAATCCTTTAGTAATGGGAAACTACTCAGAGGACGAAGTGAATCTCAAGCGATACCTGCTGGGCGAGCTGCCGCGAGATGAACAGGTGTTGGTCGAGGAGCGACTGTTCCTTGACGGCGAGTACCTGCTGCATCTACAGGCGCTTGAAGATTCATTGATTGACGATTATCTGTATGACGAACTCTCGCTGAATGAGCGTGAGAGATTTGAGACTCAGTTTCTTTCAAAACCCGGACGAAATGAAGACCTGAAAATCGCGCAGGCTCTCAAGCGATACTGCGAGGCGGAGGCCGAAGCCGCAACTCTTCCGCTCACACCGGAGCCGGAGCGCGCCGCACCGCCTCCGTCGAGAGCCGGATTTTCATTCCTGCCAACCCTGTTCAGGCGCAACCCCATCCTCAGACTCTCGCTCGCCGCAGCCGCTATAGTTATCCTTTTTGTTGCCGCATGGCTGGCCTTCGATGTCATGCGTAGGCGAGACCAACATCAACCGATAGAGGCGCAACAAAGTCCCGCCCAACATCAGAACGAGTCGCCGGAGCAATCGCCGCAACTGGTGAATTCAAATGAGCGACTCGCAAACAAGAGTACGGCGGTCGAAAAGGGGCTTCCGGTTGATCAGCACATCGCTGACGGAAACTCTGCCGGAGCAGAAAACAAACAGGTGGCAGAGCAGGCACGGCCACAGCAGTTG
>JBAWGU010000707.1:0-8011 GCA_049593215.1 Pyrinomonadaceae bacterium | reverse complement strand
TCCTCAAAGTATGCGTGGCGGTCTCGCGCGGCACTATCCGTTGCTCTGGGCCGCGAATGTGCCAGCTTGAGACGCACGGCCCACCCTTCCGCGCATCTCATCTCAATTGATATTGAGCGCGAGATCACCTCGCGCGGCCACGCTCAAGCATGGAAATGCTGAACGTGTAACGAGACTTGGCGCGACTTTCACATCGCGCGCATCTGATCTGGAAGATTCAAGCTCGCTTCGATACTTTGTGAGTGCTCCGCTTCGTACCTTTACCCGTGCTTCTAGACCGAGACACACGCATGATTGCCTCGCCCGAACGAATCAGACGAAAGTTCATGTAGTCGCCGGGTCGAGCGCCCATCACTCTCACGAGCGGCGAAGGAATCTTGCCGCGCACGACGCCTTGATAATCCCCAATCTTGGCTTGAAATTCGGTGGCTTCAGTAAGTTTTCTGGGCATTTTCTTTTCCTTTGCCATTCTGTTTTGGTTTGCGAGCGAGCAGGCGGGCGATTGCTTCAGATATTTTCAACATATCATTCGGCTTTCTGAGAAAGACATTAGCGCCGGCACGCCGTGCCTCTATCTCGACATCACTTGCAGAGAGCATGATGATTGGCGTTTGTTGTCTATGAGGGATGCGTCGCGTCTGGCGTATTAACTCAACTCCGTTCTCATCCGGTAACTTGTTGTCAAAGATCAGCACATCATAGTGAGATTCACTTTCAAGCAGCTTGAGAGCCGCAGTTCCCTCCTTGCAGGTCTCTACTTTCCATCCTTCATCTTCCAGCGTCTCTTTCACAGTAGCAGTAATATCGGCTCTATCTTCGACGTGCAGAACGGTGATGGGTCGCGCCTCTTTCACATCTTCATCAAGGAACATTAAGCTTTGATTGCGCGGGACAACGGGCGAGCGCGTGGACAGTAGATGCTGATGCCACGTATTTAGCTTTCTAGTTAAGCTAGTGTGATGGATGCCTAGAAGACGAGCTGCGTGCGTGACGACACCGCCAGCATCTTTGAGCGCCCGCTCAATAATGCGCCCTTCATAGCGACGCATAGCTTGCTTGAGTGAAAAGCCCTCCCACGTCGGCGGCGAATAAAGAAATCCTGTAAGGAACATCACGCGCTGGCCGCATGACAGCAGACGGTCTTTAGTTGACGTATGCTTTGAGGCAGAGAGCAGGTCTAAGGCGTATTGATAGGTTTGGCTCAGATCGTCGGCAGTAAGCTGTTCGCCTAATTCTTCTATGATGGTGAGTGCAACGTGTCCCGCGCTTTCCGGGTCGCCTGCGTTTTGCGCCACGACAAGAGCAGTTTGCAGTGTGAGCCGCGCCTGTTGGAAGCGACCGAGCCGGGCCAGCGCAATGCCATACGTTGTCAAAGCTTCAGCATAGAGCGATTGCTGGCCGCCCGTTTCGAGAGTACGCACAGCGCAGCGTGAGAGCTTTTCGGCTTCAGCTAACCTGCCCTCTTCGAGCAGCACCTTTGCGCGTGCATCGTCAACTTGTGCGATATGGACTTTATCTCTCAACTGTGTAAAGAGTGCTTGCGCACGATCAAGATGCTCATGCGCTTCATCGAATCTCTTAATAGTGCCAAATAAGAATCCGAGATTATTTTCAACGCAGGCTTGATAGCGAGTGTGCCCGGCTTGCTCGAAGTGATAACTAGCAGCTTCGTATTCAATGAGAGCGTGATCTATGTCGCCAAGATTTCTCTCTAAGAAGCCAAACCCATTGTGAAACTTTCCCTTGAGCGCATGATTGGTACTTCTCTCGAATAAAGGTGCAGCGCCGATATGGATGCGTAGCGCATCATTGAATCTCTTCGCGCCTCTTTCAACTGTCGCCAAGCGCAGAAGAGTAACGGCCTTCACATCGCCAGCTTCATCAGGCAACCGGCTCAGTGCTTCATTCAGCCACACGCGCGCCTCATCGAAAGCGCCCTCTCGCCAATAGCAGTGGCCTAGCTCCATCTGCGCCTCTGCCGTCTTCTCTGTGCCCTGCAAAGCTTCAAACTTTCTGATGCTTTCGCTAATCAGGTTCTTAGCGGTCTCTTGTGCTCCTTCGATCTGGTGGGAACTGCCGACCCAGCCTGTCAGAACGCCAGCGCGCAGTATCACCTCAGCCGCCGTTTTTTGGTCTAGTCCTTCCAGCACAGGAGGATGGCCGACGCCTTGCCATAGCTCGCCCATCGCTTCGCGCGCCGCGTCGTAGTTACCTACTTCCTCTAATTGCTTTGCAAGTTGGCATCGGAGCTGCGCCCGTTCCGATTTCGAGAGTGACGGATCAGCTATGCGGTGAAGTAGCTGACTTGTTAAATTCATAGTGAGGCTCACCCTTCCAGAGCTTAGATAAAAAGTGATAGGGATAGACCGCGAGAGGCGCGTCTCAACTTGCCAGAGTGTTAATATGCGCCCGCGAACCTTAATTTGGGTGGTCTGGTTCAGGTCTTAGGAAACCCTCACCATCCATTTGCAACGCAAAAAGCTAGAACCCGCTTGCTAAAGCAAAGAACATGAAAAACAGGAGAACAAAATGAGACCTTTAGGACGACTCTGCGCGGCGTCTGTCTTGACGCTTGCGCTCGCGCTGTCCACCTTTGCGGGTGAGATAGAAACTACCATCACCTCGCAGCCGCCGCCTCAACACGCGACGACCCAAGGAGAAATTCAAACAACCAGCGCAGGCGAGATAGAAACAACTCTCACGGCCACGACGGAGATTGCGCTTTCACTGATAAGTGGCGTGCTGTCGCTTACCTAAGCAGCACGCCCCAGTAGCAATTTCGATTGATAAGCTACCGCGAGTCGAGCCGCGCGGTGGCCTCGTTGTAGTGTGTCTGGACTAGCGCCGGAATCCGGGAGCTGATAAGGAAGCCATCGAGGAGGGCGCTACACGTTACAGCGTGAGAGATTAAACCCGCTATGATGCCTAAAGCAATAAATATCTAACGCTTGATCTTTGCCAGCTATGTGTATCTATTAGATTTAGCTGATGCTGTGGCAAAATGCACATCAAAGCCATGCCAAGATGAGCCTTTCTAGTGCGACATCCCGAAGACTTTAACCAGCAATCTCTTGTTAGCAGAATTAAAAGTGGAGAAATGAATAAGCGCACTACCTTGGGGGCAGCGCGCCTATTCTTATGTGGTCACTGTCCTCACCCCAGCAACCACTTGGACCGAAGGATTCACCAACTGTCCGTATGCGCCCTACTATACAGATGGTAATTTTAGTGCGCAAGCAGCGAGTCTGCTTTGTTTGAAGGTCAGGTTAAATTGCGTAGCTGATAGCTGTTGCTCTGGCAATCACTCGATTTATAGGGCGCAAACAGCTTATCCAGAATGGCGTTGTAAAAGCGGTTCTCATCCGGCACGGGCATTGGATAATCAGCACTGAGAGGATGATCCCGTTGCCTTCCGAGTTGTCGTAGGCCGGGTGCAGATTGTGGAAGCAGTTGACGATCATCGTCTTGCCGTTGTTAGTGTCGCCGTAGATCAAGAGGTTCAGCATCCGGTGCTTCTTCAGGTGTGTCAGGAGGTCTTCAAGCTGGTCCAGAATCTCTTTGGCTCTGGTATATCCAACCCAGCGCGCACCCCGAATCCAAGCGATTCGCTCTTCGTTACTCAACTTAAGAGCTTCCCTAGCACTCTCATTCAAATGTTTGTACTCGTTATCGTCGTCTTTCATGGTTCAAAATGACCTCCTGCGGTTCAGGCCCTTCGGGGAAGACCATGCGGTAAAAAATGGCGCGCAACATCCGCACGTCCTGTAAGCAATACTCGGCTATCCGGTTGTGATTGCCTGCTAGAAACTCGTCATAGACGCGGCTGCCGTCCATGCCTTCGCTCTTGGTGATTCCAACTTTCAGAATGTCGGCGAGTTCAACAAGCGAGATGTGCGCGGCCTGCGGATTCCAATGCGCCCACTCTCTCATCGTGTCGTAGATGGGCGCGCTTCGGTAGCGTGCGAAGCTGAAAAAGACGCTGGGATGAATCCGGTTGATACATGAACGCTTGTAAAGGAACGGTAGGTCGAAGTCCATGAGGTTGTGGCCGATGACGAGATCGCGGCCCACATTGAAATCATCCAATATTTTCCAGAAGGAACGCAAGGTTCGGCGCTCATCTAAGTGAAATCTTCCCGAAGGGCGCTCGCGCCCCAATAGGCCGCAGTGAATAATATCCCAGTCATGTTCTACGATCATGCCGATTGCCAGCACGCGCCCGTCTGTGGAATTTATGAACAGCATGATTTCTCTCGCACCGATTATAAAACATTGGACATTCTCGGAAGAGCGCGAATGGCGGGCCGTATCTCATCCTATTCCTTCCGGCCATCATCAAGTACAGTATCGAGAGGGCCTGTCAACATTGACACCTTATTTTGTTCTTAACCTGAGCGCGAGCAATAGTGGCACTCCAATACGAGAGGTTGTCGTCGGGCCTACGCCACACATGAACTTGGCTATGGGCGCGGTGGTAAGCTTTATGCATTCAAGCGGCATCTCTCCATCAGTCAGTCCTTCAAAGATTCCGTTTAGAGGATGGTAGTTTGGCTCCAGAGCATTCCTTCTGTAGTTTGAAAGAGAGGTTTAGATCAAATGAGCTTTCCGGTCAAGAGGGCGGATCAAGCCTGCGTTATCATCAGCGAGCCGATTCTGTACGTCAAACACTATACTATCGTGGAAGTTAAAGGCGTGTTCGTTAATTTTTCGCCGGAAGACATTTACATAGCTGCCACAGGATTTGGGTTAGTGCCACAAGCTACGCCAGGAATCAAAGCTGTAGGAAATCAAAATACTCCCAGTACGTTGGCCGCTCATTCATCAACGGGTGAGATTCTTTTAATAACTCTTGAAATAAACCGCGATGCTTTCGATCCAATAGAAAATATGATGATTGGCACTTACCATCTACAATATACCGACTCTTCTAGCGCGTCGTATCTGACAGCGCCTGCTTTATTTCAGTTACTCCTCCAATAGTTATCACCCTTCGTATCGCTCTATGTTGCGGTCAAAGCCAAGATAAACGTAAAGTCGTGCTCCAATTAAGACCCAAACCCGATCATCCGATCATTTTTACGATAGTTTGTTTACTTCCTTTCTTCGTTCATCTGCTCATAGCTTGATTTCATTTGATCATTTATGCGCTTGCGCTCCGCTTCGTTGACCTGTTCTCTAAATTTCGAGATAACTGCTTCCTTCTGCTGAGGCGATAAAGACTTCATCAAAGCGTCCCACATTTTCACTTTGAGCTCGCGGTCTATTTGTGACTCTTTGGCCTCCTCGATGGTTTTATCGAGCAATCCCTTTATCTCTTGCTTCTGCTGGTCGCTGTGCGCGCTCAACTCCTGCCAGTTCGTATCTATCAAACTGCGATTGCGCCACAGGACGACTGTACCCACTCCAAGATGGATGAAGATAGAAAAAATCAGCAGGAGCGTGACGCGACTTAGGACAGGCTGGCGCAAACTCCTGTACGTTTTGGTGAGGTCCTCGGCTGCGCTATTAATAACAGAGTCGCCGTGTTGTTTGACTTGTTTCAGGTGTTTGATCGATTCTTCTACCGGCTTATCGAGCTTTTTGAGTAGATCGGTACATACGCTGACAGCGAGAGTGCAATTCGTTGTTGCCCTCGTGTTCTCCTGCCAATTATTTGCCGTCTCCGCCTCGGCCCACTTAACGAACTCGTCCACCCGCCCAAAGTCTTCCTGCATTTGCGCGCGGTACGTCTTCCAATCTTTTTCGGCCTCCGCGCGCAGCTTCTTAAAGGTGGAGGTCACCGAGTCTGCGTTCTTGCCGATAGCCTCTTCGTGCGCTTTGAATCTGTCTTCGAGGGTGGTTTGCTTCTTCTCCGTATCGGCGCAGCGCCTCACAGTGTTTTCTATGTAGGGCGTAATCATTCCAGCGATCTTGCCCGTATATTCTTCCCTGAAAAGCCGTCCAAACCGATCAAACTCCTTGCCGACCAGTTTCTCGATCAGCTTCTCTAGGTCTAGATGCCCGTTTCCATTACCATTCAGCTGCAAAGATTTGTTCTCGGCGGTAAGGGTAGCGACCTGTGCTTCGAGGTCCGAGATACGTTGCATGGGGTTGATACTCACGAGGGTTACTCCTTAAAGGTTAAATTATCATTGCTATCGTCTGCTCGACAGCGTGCTCTTCGATGGCAGTCTCTAGTTCGGGTGCGATTTCCTGTAGTTGAGGCTGATTTAACGTCTGTGTCAAATTACCAAGTTGGTCTTTCTGCTCAAGCTTGGCGGTATGGCTGAGCCTCTCAAGGGGGTCGTTGCTCGTCTTGTCCGGTTCAATTCCAGTAGCTTGTTGCAGACGCTCGAAGGAGTCTCTGCTGTCAAACTGAGCTTCGGAGGTGCGCTGCAAAGATTCAAGATTGTTCTCTTTGGCAAGCAGTTGTTCCGCTAGGTTATTGCCCTCAACAGCTATGCTGCCCTTCTGTTGATATATCTGCACATGGGCTTGAGTCTGCTTAACCGGATTGGCTGGGTCGAGTGCGTACTGACCCACCGCTGTGCCAGCATCCTTTATAGTGTCCACGACACTGCGCTCGGGTGACAGCGTGTTGATGGTTGGTGACTCAAAAGCCTGCGCACGAGTCACGCTGGCACTCTGACGAGTTGCTTCAATGGCTGGGCGATCACGCTCCACGTTATAATCCAGTCCCCTTTGCTGAAGGGCATTCCAAGAGAAGCCGGGGCCAAGGTCTGAACCCTTCATTAGTTCATCTCCCTTGCGGAAACTGATCCCGGTGGCGCGGCTATTTTTGATGTAGGGGATAGTTTCAACGCCAACGGCTTGCAGGCGGTTAATGAACTCCGTAGCCGTCGGAGAGTCCTTCAGAGCGACTTCGACGTGCCCCTGTAGAGCTATCTTCGCCGAGAGTTCTCCCGTGCGGTTGAACCGCTCGATTTCACCACGTTTTGGAGCTGCGCGTTCGACCTCCCTGCTCAGTTTGACCTGCTCTAGCCCGTGCTCACGCTCGATTTCTCGTATGACTTTTTCAGCACGGTTCTTACACTGCCAGTCGCTGACGACCTTGCCTTCCAAATCAACGCGCGATGTCAGAATGTGAATATGATCGGTACTCCCGTCGCGGTGTTGGATGACCACGTATGGGGCGTCTCCGAAGCCCATCTGCTCGATATATTTTTCGGCAATCTCATTCCATTGTTCAACTGTGATTTTGTCGCTCTTTCCCGCGCTCAGAGATGCATGGTGAACTGGCTTTTCAATATCCGGGCGCTGGCGGCTGATGGCCCTGAACTCTTGCGCCAAGTCCGCGCGAGTGTCACTGCTCATATTTCCGCCGATAATCCTGTGGCGCTCCCCTGCCTCGAACGCCGGGGCCGACTCTCCGGGGGTGCGCTGGGCGTCTTTCAGCCTCTCCTTGTACTGCTCTTTCTCGTGCTCCTGCATCTGCTCCTTCGGCTTCATCAGGTAGTCGAGTGCTCCGCCAAAGCTGCCTCCTCCGGTGATCTTTCCAATCACGATTCATCTCCGACGAGCAGTTTTCTGACCGTGATAAGTTCGTCTTTAACGCTTTCAAGCATATCCTTCAGGGAGCCTTCCATGCCGGGCTGTAAGCGCCAGAGCGCGGTCTTCAGGGTAGCCAAGGTCTTCGCAGTGTCGCGCCAAGCTGTCTTATTCAACTCAGGGATGATTTGCCGTAGCGGAGGATTACGTTCCAAGGCCGCGAGCCTTGCCCATTCATGGGGCGTCACGCCGGCCTCGCGCGCCTTCTCTTCTACAATCTTTCGCTCTTCTTGATTGAGCCTGACGTGGAGTGCGCCCGCTTCCCTGCGCTTGCTGGATGGTAATTTTGGCCGCCCGAACTTGCCCAATCTGATTCTCCTAGTGGACAAATTGACTTTTTGCTAAGCGAGAATCCTGCTCGCTTCTTTCCACTTTTTTCTGCCTCTTCTGTTTCTACTAATACTGTGATAAATTTTGTTTGTCAATAAAAATCTTTGATAAACTATATGTCTGATCTATTGAC
>JBAWGU010000706.1:0-2442 GCA_049593215.1 Pyrinomonadaceae bacterium | reverse complement strand
AATATTTCGACTTCGCCTGCGCTTGAGAGCAAGGGCTTGAGTTGCGCTGCGCTGCCAACCACGACTGTGGCAAACGCTGCGTCACGGAAGAGACGTGTGGCGAGACCCTGCACCTCTACGGCTGTGACGTTCTTGAGAACATTCGCCTGCTCGCTGATGGAATCAAGCTTGTAAGTCTCTCTGTCAAGCCAGAGGTCTGCGAGTGTGTCCGTTTGTTCCATCTGTTTGTTAAAGAGCGCGAGGGCTTCGCTGCGTGCGCGTTCAAGCTCTGCGGCTGTGGGCGGAATGGTGATGAAGGAGCGAGCGGCGTTTCTTGCTGCGGCCAGAGTGTCAGCCACAGAAGCGACGGGAACGGTTGCTCCAAACACGAACGCGCCGGGCAGCTTATGAGCTTCGTTGCGAACGAAGAAAGGGCTTTTGGCGAGCGCGGGATGAGAAGCCTGTAAGCGGTCATGCGCTATCAACGCAAGCAAAGTGGCCGCCCAGTAGTCTCTATCGGAGCGCGCAAGAGAGCGAGCGGCGAAACGAACTTCAGCAGTCTCTGCGCCGGGCAGGTCAACAATCTGAATGCGCGCGTCCGGTTTTTCGGGCTGGCGAAAAGTCGCAGGCACAATCTGCTCGCTCTTGCGCCAGATACCAAGCAGTTGACGCAGAGCGCGCATGGCGCGTCTTTCTTCGACTCCGCCGATGATGACCAGAGTCGCATTGTTTGAATTAAGAAAACGCTCGCGCGCAAG
Organism: Pyrinomonadaceae bacterium; assembly: GCA_049593215.1. GTDB lineage: Bacteria > Acidobacteriota > Blastocatellia > Pyrinomonadales > Pyrinomonadaceae > JBAWGU01. The sequence continues at coordinate 1,705 of JBAWGU010000706.1, read as the reverse complement.
CAAGAGGTCTGCGCGGTCAATGCGCGCCATCGTTTCCGTTGAGCCTGAGAAGGGACGACCGTAAGGGAAATCGCCGAAGAGCCGCGCGCTGGCCGCACGGTCGGCTATCGAGGTGGGCGCGATGCTCGTCTCCTGAATCAGCTTGAGGCGCGCGTCGCGCAACCTGTTGACCATCTCTGCATTAAGTTGAGTGTTGATGAGAGCGTTGTGTAGGAGGTCAATGATGCCCTCGAATTTCTGCGCTTTGCCTGAAAGCGTGATGTTGATTGAGTCGTAGTTTGTCGTCACTTCGAGCCGACCGCCGAGTTCGTCCGTAAAATACTCGCGCGTCGAAGCGTCCGGGAAAAGCGCGTCGCCCAGAAGGGCCATCGTGCCCGCTTTGCCCGCCATGTCGAAGGCTGCGCCGCTATGTATGCGGAGCTTGAGAAAAACATTTGCATCGGCGGGACGCGGCAGGTAAAGAACCTGTAATCCGTTGAGCAACTGCTCGCGGCGCGGCTCCGGCGCGTTCTGGGCCAGAGCCGTCGCGCCTGCGCAAGAGATCAGCGAAGAGAGGAAAAGAGCGGAAAAGTAGGCTTTTATTGAGCAAAAGCCGTGTTTCTTAGTCTTCTTCATGCGGGAAAATAAGTGGTCCTCGAATGGTGTTTAGGTGCGCCTCTGTTTCCAGACGCGCGCCAGCACTTGATTAAAATAGCCGGGGAGCGGTAAAAAAACAGTTTAGATGCAGCACGGGGGCGCGTCAACCGTTTGACCTTTGCCTGCATCAAACTCTTCGGTTCAAGCAGGGCTTACTTTGAGGGCGTTTTGTGCTCTCGCTTCACAGGTGACCAAAGAGTAGTATAATACAGTACAGGTAGCCTTGAGACTTTGACAGGGAATGTGACCCGAAAGATTGCAAACGCTGTCCGAATCTGCTGAAAGGAATTAAGGCCGCGACGAGCGATAGCTTAGGTGAGGGGCGGCACAAGAGGTTAAAGATGAAAACGTGTTCTACATGCCAGGAAGAGTTTGCCGATAAGTTCAGTTTCTGCCCTGTTGACGGCACGCCGCTCAACGGTTTTGAGGCCCGGAGCGTAGTCGCCGCAGGTAGTGCGGCTATTAACTCTACAGCCACTCCTCCTCCTCCTTCTTCTCCTTCAGTTGAATCGGAAGAGACGCTGCCTGCCCAAGAATCTATCAACGATGATTTTCAATCGGTTGAGCCGGAGCTTCCTTCGGACGCGCACGCTCCCGTAGGTGAGTATCATTTAACGATCATAGAGGACGCGGGGCTAATACAGCGTCTGATGACAGAATTGCGGCGAGTCGGGCATGAGTCGCAGTTGACGTGGCCTGAGTTTAAGGCCGACCCGTGGGGCTTCACGCGCCGCTCCGTCGTCGCCTACAGCCGACTCTTCTGGCGGTTCATCTCGCAGCCCAACGTCGCCATCGGACTAACAACGGGTATCGTTATTGTGTTGTTTGCCGCAGGAGCCGTTTATGTCAAAGAGCATCCCTGCCTCTTCTTCCCGCAACGCTGTGCGGAACTGCTTGCCCAGCAACAGCGAGAGCAGGAGATGGCGGATCAGATCATAGACATTCCGCAAGAGCAGGAAGAAGTCGAGAAAGGCACTGCCGGAACGAACAAAGGCAACGGTGGAGGCAGTAAGCCTAAACAGGACAAACCCGGCGGCGGCGGCGGCGGTGGTCGTGAAGAACAGAAACC
>JBAWGU010000705.1:0-1629 GCA_049593215.1 Pyrinomonadaceae bacterium | reverse complement strand
CATTAAATGCGCGCAGGCTCAATAGCCTCCTGCTCATGTGCATCGCTCTGTGCGGTCTGATGAATGCGCAAGAGGCTTTAGGACAGAATCAACAACGCGCGTCTAAACAATCTTCACGCGCCAGAGTTTACGGCGGGATTTCGGAAGAGACTTTGCTGCACATCATGCGTGCTGAAGATGAGCGGCGCTTCGACAACGACCTTTCTTCATTGCTCACGGATAGAGATGCGCGTGTGCGGCAGCGCGCGGCTCTGGCTGCGGGACGCATCGGAGACGAGCGCGCAGTGCTTCTGCTCATCGCGCTGCTTGGAACCGACTCGCAAGCGGGCGTGCGCGCGATGGCTGCATTCGCTTTAGGCGAGACGGAACTGCCGTCCGGCGCAGATGCTCTCTTGAATGCTTTGCAGAACGAGCGTTTGCCTGTAGAAGTTCGCGCTCGCTCAATCGAAGCCCTCGGCAAGATTACTGCTGCGCTGCCGAAGACGGAAGAAGCAAAGCAACGCGCGCTTGGCGACGCTATCCTCAAAGCGCTCTCGTCCGCGTTGGAGAATCAGAAGGCGAGTCGTGAGTTTATCTTGCTGGGCCTGACGGCTGTGCTTCGCGCGCGGCCTGCAAACGCAAGCGCGGTGGTCGCACGCGCTCTCTCAAACGCTGACGCGCGCATCAGGGCGGATGCTTTGAACACGCTCGCGCGCCTGAAAGCTAAAGATTTGAACGAGCAGGTGCGCGCTCTGCTGGCTAATGATGCAGATGCGGTTGTGCGCGCCAACGCTGCGCGCGTTCTTGGCGTGGCGGAAGACGCTGGCTCGCTCGACGCTCTCATCACGCGCGGCGCGACAGATGAGGACGAGCGCGCGAGAGTGAGCGCGATTCGCGCGCTCGGGTCTTTGAAGAATGCACGCGCCGCCGCGCCACTGCTTGAGCGCGCCGCGAAGTTAATGGCCTCTTACAAAGCAGCGAAGAAGAGCAGCGACATTCACCCGCGCGAGACGAATGAGTTGTTAGAAATTGCTACAACGCTCGGACGCTTGCTCGCCAACACCGGCGATGCGAATGCTGTTGCGTGGCTGCGCGAGTTTCGTGAGGCGGAGAATGCGACTGCGCCGGAAGTTGAAATCGCTTTCGCGCTTATTGCTCCCGCATCTTACCTGCGCGAGCGTCCTTTCAATCGTCTCTCGGACGCGGCGGCGCACGCAGAGTTGCAGAAAAACTGGCGGACAGTTTCCAGCATCGCGCAGGGCCTGGGGGAAATTGCCACGCTCACGGCGGCGGGGGGAGGCAACGGGATTGTCGGAGTGCAAGCGGACGCGCAGATTATCTTGCGAGAGATGCTGGACGGCCAGATGGAGCTGCCCGCGCTGGCTGTGCCGGATGTGCTGCGCGCTCTCGCGGCTTTCAAGGGCGGCGACCTCGGCGAGCTTCTACGAAAGCGTTTGGAAGACAGGGACGTGATCGTGCGCGCGACAGCCGCAGAACTTTTGGGCGAGCTTCCGCCTGATGAAGCGAACACAAACGCGCTCGCCAATGCCTTGCCCGTTGCGATGAAGGACGAGCTAAACGATGCTGTGCTGTCCATACTCGATTCGCTTGCAAAGCAGAAGAGGGCGGAGGCAAACGAAAGTATGAAGG
>JBAWGU010000704.1:0-4068 GCA_049593215.1 Pyrinomonadaceae bacterium | reverse complement strand
GACTCCTGACTTAAGACTTCCGACTGTTATTCTGAGGGTTAAATATTTGAGCAGGATTGCAGAAACTTTCGCGCGTTTGCGAAATGAAGGACGGCGCGGTTTTATTCCGTTCATCACGGCTGGCGATCCTGACCTTGAAAGCACGCGCGAGTTGTTGATTGAGCTTGCACGCGCGGGCGCAACTGTTATCGAGTTAGGCGTTCCGTTCAGTGACCCGATGGCGGATGGGCCTGTGATTCAACGCGCTTCGGAGCGCGCCCTGCTTCAAGGATTCGGTATCGAAGAGATTTTAGAGACGGTGGCGGACGCGCAGAAAGAGTTGAGCGTGCCCATCGTGCTTTTCAGCTATTTCAATCCTCTGCTGAGCTTCGGCATGGAACGCTTGAGTGTTGAAGCGAAACGCGCTGGCGTTGACGGCGTGCTCGTCACAGACCTTGTGCCTGAAGAGGCTGTTGAATTTTCCGCAAAGCTTCGTGCCGAAGGTCTCGACATGATCTTTCTCGTTGCGCCGACCTCTACGGATGCGCGCCTACGCATGGTCGCGGAACGCGCAAGCGGTTTCATCTACGCGGTCTCACGCGCAGGCGTCACGGGCGCACGCACGGAGATGAGCCGCGATGCCGAAAGATTAGTTGAGCGTGTTCGTAAATTTTCAGACTTGCCGGTTGCTGTCGGGTTCGGAATTTCAAATGCTGAGCAGGTTGCAGACGTGTGGCGTTATGCTGACGCGGCTGTTGTCGGCTCGGCTCTTGTTGCGGAGATTGAAAAATTGAAAGATGATTCAAATCTTGTTAAGCATGTTGGCGAGTTTGCAGTGAAGTTAATTCCGAAACAGGTATGACAGACCATTTCTGAAGAGGCAATGCAGCATGGCCCGGAATAAAATAGAAGCAGGCGTTGCGATTGTGCTGGTCCTGCACACTCCGCGCGAAAAGTGTTGGGGCGTGCTCGACGAGATTAGCGCGGCTGGCGTATTCTTGCGTGGCCTTGATTTGAATGCGTTTGATGATTGGGTGCGGGCGTTGGCGCATGACGAGCCGTTCATAGGACTCACTGACCTGTTCTTTCCGATGTGGCGTGTGGAGCGTCTGACACGCGATGAGCCTTCGGGCGAGATTCCTTCGCTCTTCGAGCAGGCTGAGCGGCGCACCGGCAAGAGTCTTGCGGAATTGATAGGCAGGGAGATTGAGGGCTTGCCTAATTGAATACGGAAGTGTTAAGTAGGGGAGCGCGGCGCACCAACACCTCACGTGACCTGACAGGTGCGGAGATGGCTGCCGGAACAAGAGACGAGAAATTTTAATTTCCAAAAGCTGAAAAAAGTTCGTTTCATGTGTGAAACGCTGTTCCATTCCTGCGTTTCCTGTGCTATACTTGCTGCCAAGTTGCGGTTCACGGCAGTTGCCGCACAAAAGGTAAGTAGCTTTCAAATACCACGAAACGTGAGAAAAGGAATGGAAGAAAGAGAATGTATGTAATGGCTGACGATAAGATGAGCGCGGATCGCGGTAAAGCGATTGAAGCGGCGCTGCTCAATATTGAAAAGAAATTTGGCAAGGGTTCGATCATGCGTCTGGGCGAGAAAGAGGTTTCGGACGTAGCGGCGATCTCTACAACTTCATTGAGTCTTGATGCTGCCATAGGCATCGGCGGTGTGCCGCGTGGCCGTGTCATTGAAATTTACGGGCCGGAGAGTTCCGGCAAAACTACGCTCGCTTTGCACATCGTTGCGGAAGCGCAGAAGGCAGGGGGCATTGCCGCCTACATTGATGCGGAGCACGCGATGGACGCGGAGTATGCAGGGAAACTCGGCGTTGATATTGACGGCTTGCTCATCTCGCAGCCGGATTCGGGCGAGCAGGCTCTGGAGATTGCGGAAGCCTTAGTGCGCTCGAACGGCGTTGATGTGATCGTGGTTGATTCTGTCGCCGCGCTGGTCCCTCGCGCAGAGCTTGACGGCGAGATGGGAGATTCGCTGCCGGGCCTTCAGGCGCGTTTGATGTCACAGGCACTGCGTAAGCTGACGGCGATTGTCGCTTCGTCGAACACCTGCTTCATCTTCATCAACCAGATACGCGAGAAGATCGGCGTGATGTTTGGTTCTCCTGAAACAACCAGCGGCGGGCGCGCTTTGAAATTCTATTCGAGCCTGCGTCTGGACATTCGTCGCATCGGCGCGATTAAAGACGGCGACCGCATGGTCGGCAATCGCACGAAGGTCAAGGTGGTGAAGAACAAGGTTGCGCCGCCGTTCCGCGAGTGCGAATTTGACATCGTTTACGGCGAAGGCATCTCGCGCGTCGGCGACGTGATTGATCTAGGCGTCAACAACAGGGTCGTCGAAAAGAGCGGCGCGTGGTTCTCTTACAACGGCGAGCGACTCGGACAGGGACGCGAGAACTCCAAGCAGACTCTCAAAGATAATCCCGAACTCTTGCAGCGCATCGAGCATGAGGTGAAAGTCGCGCTCGGCATGATTCCGAAAGCTGCGGAAGAAACTACAGCAGCAATAGAAGAAGAAACGCCAGCCGCATCTAGTCGTAAAGCGGCAAAGTAAGGCAAAAGTAAAAAGGTAAAAGGCAAAAGTCAGGGGAAACCAACTTTTAATTGAAAATTGGTTTCAGCCGAACTTTTGCCTTTTTGCTTTTACCTTTTGCCTTTTTCTTTTATTCTCTCCGCGTAACTTATGTCGGAAACGATTCTCATCAAAAGCGGAACGCTCTTGACGATGGACGGAAAGGATTCCATCGTGCAGGGCGATTTGCTCATACGCGACGGGCGCATCGCAGGCATTGGCGACATTGATGATTCGGCGGATGAAGTGATAGACGCGCGCGGCTGCGCCGTCCTGCCCGGCCTTATACAGACGCACATTCATCTCTGCCAGACGCTCTTTCGCGGCGCGGCTGACGATCTGCCTTTGATTGACTGGTTGAAGAAGCGCGTGTGGCCTATGGAGGCTGCGCACAACGCTCAATCGTTGAGAGCGTCTGCGCGGCTCGGCGTCGCGGAGATGATGAAGGGCGGGACGACGTGCGCGCTCACGATGGAGACGGTCAATCACACTGAGGAAGTCTTTCGCGTTGCGGAAGAGACAGGCTTTCGCGCGACCATCGGCAAGTGCATGATGGACAAAGGCGACGATGTTCCCGCCGCTCTGCATGAAGAGACAGCGCAGTCAATCAAAGAATCGCTCGCGCTCCTTGAAGAGTGGCACGGGCGCGCGGGTGGCCGCATACGCTACTGCTTCGCGCCGCGCTTCGCCGTCAGTTGCACGCGCGAGTTGTTGACGGAAGTTGCAAAGCTTGCGCGGGAGCGTGGCGTGATGATTCACACGCACGCCTCTGAGAACAAGACTGAGATTGAGATGGTCGAGCGCGAGACGGGCCAGCGCAACGTCGCTTATCTCGATTCGCTCGGCCTCACTGGAAGTCATGTTTCGCTCGCGCACTGCGTTCATCTTGAGACGGAAGAGTTAGAGACGCTCGCGCGCACGGGCACGAACGTCACGCACTGTCCGTCTTCAAATCTCAAGCTTGGCTCAGGCATTGCGCGCGTTTCGCTCATGCTTGAGCGCGGCATCAACGTCTCGCTCGGCGCGGACGGAGCGCCCTGCAACAATCGTCTGGATATGTTCACGGAGATGCGCACCGCCGCGCTCTTACAAAAGGTCTTACACGGCGCAGATGCCCTGACAGCCGTTCGCGCCTTGAGAATGGCAACCATTGACGGCGCACGCGCGCTCGGTCTCGAACATGAGATTGGAAGCCTTGAGACAGGCAAACGCGCGGATGTAATTCTCGTCAAGCTGGACAATCTTCACTCATCACCGCATCCTTCCGACATCGCTTCGGCCATAGTCTACTCGGCGCAGCCCGCAGACGTTGAAACTGTCATCATTGATGGCCGAACGGTCATGCGTGAGCGTAAACTTTTGACGCTGGATGAGCAGGAAGTGTTGACGGAAGCCAATCAGGAATCCTCGCTCCTGATGAAGCGCGCAGGAATTTAAGAGCGTCTAACAAAACCTCGAACGGCGGAACAAATCTGTAGGGGCAGGGCTTGTCC
>JBAWGU010000703.1:0-2859 GCA_049593215.1 Pyrinomonadaceae bacterium | reverse complement strand
ACCCGCCCGCTACCGCAGGCGGTTCTGACACGCACGCCTCTACTCTTACTTAATTTTGTCCGAGCGCTTATCTTCAAATTAAAGGCTCCCTTCATTCTCACTTTGCGCGGCGCGCTGAAGGTCTGCGACGACGAAGCGAATCATGCGGTAGTTGATGTGCGCGGGGAGCGCGTCGCGCAGAGGCTTGAGAAGGTCTGTGCCGAGACGCGCGGCGGCTGATGCGATGAGCGCGCGGTCGCTCTCCGAGACGTGTTGCGAGAGATCGAAGTGGCGACCCTGCACGATGCAATCCGCGAGATGCTTTTCGATGGTCATCAACGTCAGGCCGCGCTCTTTGCTAATCTCTTCAATCGTCAAGCCTTCGCAGTAGAGCGTGTAAGTCTCGTCAATGGTGCTGGCGCGCTTTGCGTCGGATGAAGGCGCGTCTCTTTTTGATGAAGAGCGAGCTATAGGAGATGAGTAGGCGAGCGCGCTGAGTGAAGTTTGCGGGAGGGCCAGCTCAAGAGTCGCGCGCTCGTGCATACAATCGTTGCCTGAAGCGGTGATGCGAACCGTAGGGTATGCGCCGCCTGTGACCTGCAAGGCTCCTGCTGCCACGAGCGCGTCAATGTAGAGCATCAACTCGTCCTGCGTCATGTCGCTCAGGATGCCGTAGGTCGAGAGTTGATTAAGGCCCGCCTGCGAAATATTTTTGGCGCGCGAGCCGCGCAGCGTCGCCGCCAGCAAGCCTTTGCCGAAGCGTCCCTGCATACGAGCGGCGCAGGCCAGAATCTTGCGCACCAGCAAGCTCTCTTCATCTGTCAGAGCGCGTGTCTGCGTGATGTTAATCGCAGGGGCTTCTTCCTGCGCCAGCGCTTCGGACTCTTCGCGCAGCAGGCGACGGCGTGTCTGTTCGTTTAATTCCTGGTCCAGATCGTGCGCAAACGGCCTGTGCTCTCCGACAAATTTATCAAGCTCTGTCGCTTCATCAAGAGGCGGCGTGGCGTGTCTCATTGCGCTGTTGATTTCCGCGACGCAGTTGCTGCACATGCCGCAGTTGAGCGCGTGATGCGGATCGCCGAAGTAGTCTAGGATGAAGGCGCGATAGCAGCTTTCGATGTAGCAGAAGCTAATCATCTCGCGCAGCTTGCGTTGTTCCAGCGCGGCGCGGCGCGCAATCTCTGTCGGGCGAATGCGCAACTGAGAGACGGGACGCTCATCAAGCATCTGAACGCCGCGCGTGCGCCTTGCCGGTTGATAAGAGATGATGCCGCTCGCGCCCAGTGTCGAGAGAGCGCGCCGCGTGGTTTGCAGGTCAAGACCGATGGCTTCGCTAAACTCTTCAACATTAATTTCCAGATCGGAGCGTTCGCTCAACTCGTAGCCACCGAGCAGCCCGAAGAGAGTCTGGCGCGCTCGCGTATCTCTTGCGCCGACTGTCTCTCTAGCCTTTTGCGGACTCATCTGTAAGCGAACGGACGCGCGATTCTCGTTAGCTGCGCCGCGCTCTATGTGGCCCGCCTTCTCCAAAATAATGAGAGCTGATTGCACGGCCATCTCATTGCGCACGGCGGCGCGCGAGGCAATCTCGCTGACGGATAGCTCTATGCGCTTTTGATTTGTGGCGACGAGCGTTTCATAAACGCGCGCGATGATTTCGGGCGGCGGGTAAGAGCCTTCGATGAAGTAGTCCTGCGTGCGTTTGTCAGCGTAGTTGAAGAGCAGCACGCACTTTGACGTGAGACCGTCGCGGCCTGCGCGCCCTATCTCCTGATAATAAGCTTCGATTGAGCCGGGCAGATGATAGTGTGTGACAAAGCGTATGTCGGATTTGTCTATGCCCATGCCGAAGGCGTTGGTGGCGACAATCATCTGCGCGCGTCCCTGCATAAAATCATCCTGCGCCTCAACGCGCGCCGCGTCATCCATCCCCGCGTGATAGGCGACGACATCGAGGCCCGCAGTCTTTAATCTCAACGTCACCTGCTCAACGGATTTTCGCGTCGAAGTGTAGATGATGCCGGAGCCTCCGCTCGAAGAGGCGAGAGCCTTGACGTGCTTGATCTTCTCAAACTCTTTCTGCGTGTGGACCACGTTGATTGAAAGATTCGGACGATCAAAGCCGCTCACGAACGTTCGTGGCTCACGAAGGCCAAGTTGTTCAACGATGTCAGAGCGAACGTGAGGCGTGGCGGTGGCTGTGAGCGCGACTGTCTGCGGGCGTCCGATTGCTTCAATCGCGCCTTTGAGCCGCAGGTAGTCGGGGCGAAAATCGTGTCCCCAACTTGAGATGCAATGCGCTTCGTCAACTGCGAAGAGCGAGATTTCAGCGTTCTTCAGAGTCTCTACGAAATGCGCGCTGCGAAAGCGTTCGGGCGCGACATAGACGAGCTTGAATGCGCCGCGACGAACGCCCGCGATGCGCGCTTTCTGCTCTTCAAAATCAATCGAGCTGTTGATGAACGTCGCCGGAAGGTCACGAGCGCGAAGCGCGTCCACTTGATCCTTCATCAGCGCGATGAGCGGCGAGACGACGACGGTTGCGCCTTCGAGCATCAGGGCTGGAAGCTGGTAGCAGAGAGATTTCCCGCCGCCGGTCGGCATCACGACGACAGTATCCTGCCCCGCGAGAATCGCGGAGATAACTTCGCGCTGCCCTTCGCGGAAATCTTCAAACCCGAAATGTTCATGCAACGCTGCGAGCGCCGCTTCAATATTCTCCATCAGCTTACTGTAATTAGTGACGAGTGATGTGAGACGAGGTGAAACTCGAAAGAGAATTTTAACCCGCCACGTTTCACTTGTCACTTGTCGCTGCTTTTTTCCGTTGTGGGTCAATTAGAAGATGAGTGAGAGGAAAGATAAGACTCACCGCAGAGA
>JBAWGU010000702.1:0-23991 GCA_049593215.1 Pyrinomonadaceae bacterium | reverse complement strand
GAGTGGCAGAGGGCGGCTTTGATGAAATGGTTTTAAGCACGGACCCGAAACACAAAGAGCGCACGTCTCGGCTGCTTGCTTCATTCATAGACCGCGCAAGCATCTTTCCGAAGTTTGAAGCGGGCGGGTGGACCAATAATCTTGCTGAGAGTTTTATGCCGCCCGTCACCTACGCGCCGACTAACAACTATTCGCAGCAAAGCTCATCAAGCTCTTCGCTCAAAACGGAGAATCACTATCACATTCACGTCAACGTCAAAGCGAACTCGCCGCGCGACCTTTTGCCGCAGAGGTCGCAGGCACAGATCGCAGATGGCATCATTGGGTTTTTAGAGAAGCACAACAAGAACAGGTGAAGAAATGAAAACTATAAACTTTAAGCCGTTAAGAATCGGCAACGTAACAGGATTCGCGGTGCTGGTAGTGTTCGGTTTGGCTATGTGGATAGATCATCAGCTAGGCAATGACCGTCACCACTTCTACACAGCAGACCTCGCGACGGCGGTTATCATGGGCGCGTTGTTGGTTAATCAGCTAGTGGTCCAGCCTTTTGTTACAAGATTGTTTGCGCCTAAAGCGAAGCCACAGTACAGAGGAATCCTGCAAGGCGGCATTCAGATACAGGATTCAGATTTTGATTTATTCATACCTGAAATATACTCAGCAGACCCGCTTGTTGAAATTTCATATGACCGCAAAGGACGCTATGAAGTTACGTTCTGAGGATATAACGGCAACTCATCATCCCTTAGCCTGTGGCTATTACGCGCTGATTAACCTTTATCAGTTGCGCGGGATTGAGCCGCCTAGTTTTTCCGAACTACATTCAGCAGTTGTTTCTTACGACGAGCGCGAGGGTGGCGATGGTAAGCGCGGGCTTGCGCCTACAGATCAATTAAGATTGCTGGCGGCATTCGGCTTTCCCTATTTCTGCGCTGTGAGCTTTATGCCCCTCAAGCAATCGCCGCGCGCTTGTCTCGCGCCGTTTCTCGATCAAGGCTGCGCGCTTATCGTGGGCTACGGCTGGAAGAGGCCGGATGGCCGTGCAATGCCTCACTGTGTAGTTGTAGAAAGTTACTCAGATGAAGGCTTCAGTGTAATAGACAGCACAGCCGGATATGAGGAAGGCAGCAAGATTGAGTTTGAGCCGGAATGGACGCCCGAACTCGTTGCGGATTTCAGCGAACGGAAGGCAGCAGAGCCGCGCGCCACAGGTGATAACAAACTTGGCATTCATCCGTTCTTTTTGATTGCTTATCCGCCGACTGAGAGCGCGCCAAAGTTAGCGTCAAGAATTGCGGCTCGCATAGGAGCGTTGTGGGCCAGAACGTCGCAGCAAAACTGAAACTTTGCGTAAACCCTGCATGATTGCATAAAGGCGTGAAGCGCAATATGTAGGCGTCCGAGTTTGAATAAACAAATGAAGGAACAGAGCAAAGATGAAAGCACGCGCTCAAGTGAAACGATTAGAGGAAAGGGCAGGCATAGACAGCGAGCCGCCATGCACTCACGTTATAGCAATCATCAACGCGGGCGATCCTGTTCCTCAATCACAATGTAGTTGCAGCCGCTCGCATATCATCGTTGAGGTAGTCAAGCCAAAGGGCGAATGATAGAGATTGAAAGACTTTGAAAGACTCCGGCGAGAATTTAGAGGCTAAACATGATGCGGCTATTGTCGCTCTGCTCTCAACGCGAAGTGTCAGAGAAGCGGCGAAAAAGAGCGGAGTGTCAGAGGCTACGCTTTACCGCCTGCTCGCTCTGCCTGAGTTCAAACAGAAGTATAGAGCCGCGCGGCGTGAGTTGGTAGAAAATACTATCACTCAGCTTCAGCGCGACGGAGCGGACGCAGCCGCAGCTCTGAGAACGATAGTCAAAAGCCGCAAGACTCCTGCCAGCGTGAGAGTCGCAGCCGCGCGGGTGATTTTAGAGCAAGGCATCAAGGCGGTTGAGTTGATGGACGTGCAAGAGCGTCTTGATCGTCTCGAAACTTTGCTGGCACAGCAAGGCAAAGGGGCAAAAAGATGAGCAACATAGGGAACAGGCTGAGAAGGCTGGAACAGGGCAACGGTGAGAACTGCTCTATATGCTCTCGCTCTCTTTCCTTTTCGATTGACATAGGGCCAACGCCCGCGCACGTTCAAGCGAGCGAGCCAATAGAGCAAGAGCGCATAGAGTCTCATTGCTGGAAGTGTGGCGGGCCTGTAACTTTTATTATCAAGTACGGCAATGCAGCGTGAGAGGTTTAATTATGATGAAATTAGAAAACAGGTTGCAAAGACTTGAGCAAGAGACGGGCATCAACGAGCCGTGCGTAGTGTGCGACGTTCTTAACGCAGAGCTTGCGCCCCTGTATGCCTTTTGCATAGAGAAGGGACTACACAGGGATGAGGGCGAGCCGCGCGATCTCATGCCGCGCGTGTGCCATTGGTGCGGCAAGACGCTCAATCAAGACGTGACAAGCTACACGGTGAGCGAGCGCGCATTGATTGAAAGGTATGAGGCGGCTTTTTTCGAGGGGCGATATTGCGCGCCTGAAAACGCAGGGGTACATGATAAGCTTTTAGCGATGTATGAAACTGTCTCGCGCCGCACTTCGGGCGACTACTATGGCGAGCTTAATGAGCTTGAGCGCAAGGCCGTTGACTTCATGCTTAAATACATCGAAGAGAACGCCCCGCGCCCCTTTTATCACTATCTTTGCACCGTCGAGGGCTGCGCCTGCGAATATCCAAAAACAGAAGCGGAGTGGCAAGCCAACACAGAGCAAAAGCGAAGGGAAGCGGAGCGCAGGCGTGCGGCGTGAGACTGAATCAAATGCTATCAAATGCTAACAATCCCGGCCCGCGAAAACCTAACATTTCGAGACTGAAAAACTGATTTATTTAACTGCTATGAGAGATATATCTGCATGGGTGCAAGCTCTGCAACTCTCTTGCGGAGTTAGGCCGCAGGGGGCGGCTTTTCACGCTTGATTTGAGTATTATGCCGCTTTGAGCGGTACAATATTAGTTGGGCGGCTGCCGTTAAATTAAAGTTAGCTGCTAAAAGAGCCACGAAAACATGGAGTACCTATGAAACATTATTTAATTGCGTCGGTTTTAGTCATTCTTGTCCTTGTCAGCATTCAAACACTCTCTAAACAACGGCTACGGCCGGCGGCAAGCGAAAAGGGCGGTGGCGTCGCCAGCATTCAAACACAGCCTAAACAATGGCAGCCTTCGGCCGGAAATATACAAATTCCTATTTGGCCTAGCACGCCGCCAGATTCAGATAGCCAGACACAATCGGAATCCGCAGTTATCACTTCAGGCAAAGACATGGTTGCCGGAAAGCCATACATTTGGGTTGAAAATGTTGCCCGCCCAACACTAACCGTTTACTCCCCGAAAACTAACAACACTGGAGCCGCCATCGTTGTTTTCCCCGGTGGCGGTTATAAAGGGCTGGCAATTGACCTCGAAGGTAGCGAGGTTTGTGATTGGCTTACCTCGCGCGGCATAACATGTGTCCTCTTAAAATATCGCGTTCCAAATTCCGGGCCGCATCATGATGACAAGTGCGATTGTAGAGCTGACGCCAAAGCTCCAATGGCGTTAGAAGATGCCCAAAGGACATTGGGCTTAGTGCGTCATCATGCTGCCGAATGGCACATAGACCCTCACAAAATTGGAGTAATCGGATTTTCCGCGGGAGGCCATATGGTGGCCGATATAAGCACTCATTGGGGAAAACGACTGTATCCAACTATTGACGACGCAGATAAAGAAAGCTGCCGCCCAGACTTCGCTGTAGCCATCTATCCCGGACATATGCTGGAAAAGACCACAAAAGAGTTTGAACTCAATCCAACCCTTCCAGTTTCAAAAGAAACACCTCCGACGTTCTTGCTGCAATCAGTCAAAGACCCGGTGGATGATGTGCAAAATTCGCTCGTTTATTTTATCGCGCTTAGAAAAGCCGGCGTTGCGGTAGAGATGCACCTCTACGCGGAAGGTGGACATGGATTCGGATTGAGGCGCACCCAGATGGCTATCACGGAATGGCCGCAACTCTTGGAGGCTTGGATGCGCTCTATTCAAATACTGCCTGCTCGCAACAGCTAACAATGCGTTTAATTAGATGATAGCAAAAGGTTGAAAGCACGCTTCGCGCTATGACGCACTCGTCTTTCGCGTAAAGATATAATGAAAGCGGTTCGTTCCACTTACGCGCCGCCCAACAACTCATTCAACCGGAGCGCGAATCTGGCAAGTCATTGAAGCGTCACGCGGCCTTTAGCTGATGCTCGCAGCACTCGCGGTCTGACTTCGATTGGTTGCAGTTGTAGCAAAGTATCTGAAACTTATCACGCGGGCATCCCGCGCACAGCACATCGCGCCAGGTGTGCCGACGCTTTCCAAGTCGCGGGCGTATGTGGTCAATCGTTAAGACGCTTCTTAAAGTCTCGCCACAGCAGGCACAGCAAGGGCCAAGAGCCTTAAAGACGGCTGCTCTCACTTCCGTATGCGTTAAGCCTGTCGAGTGATAGCGCCAGAGGTAAGCAGAGCGGGCGTCCGTTGTGATGATGGATAGGGGCGGTTTCATTGTTGAAAGCGGCTTTTGTCCCTTTTTTCAGATTTGAAATTTCGGACGAAACTAAAAGAAAGGGCGCGAGAGGTTAGTCAAAAAATTGGCTAAGGTCTGCGCCCCTTCCCTTCTCTTCACATACGCCCGTCGAATGGTCGCAGCTTCAGCGTGGTTTCTACTGCCTGACGTTTTCTCTCAACGGCGCAGACGCGACCATGCACTTGTGCGTTGTGATGGCCGTTGCACTCCCTTATATCTTCATGGCGCAGACAAAGACTCTCCGGCGTTAGTGGTCCGTTGTTAGGCCACTCGTGACAAGTCGCATCCTGCTCACAGACAAAAGCGAAGTGATTATAGTAGGCGGGGTTGTGTTGCATATCGCACGCGATGGCAAAGTAGCCTAGTTCGCCCGCTCTAATGTCGCCGTCCATAACTACTATCGCGGTGTCGCCTCTCAAGATGCCGTATTTCTCAAACCTCTTCACGGTGACAGGGATTCTGCGCGTGGGTTTCTTTGAGACGCCCGCTAAAATGTCCGCGCTCAAAATGTCGTCGTCTGTGTAGATGATCTCCGCGTCAAGGATTCCGTCCGTGTCGGGCGGCAGTGGTCGAGGTTCGCCGCGCTCGCTGGCCTCTTCCCACTCATGCCACCTGTCTGTGATTCCCTTGTAATACGCTACCTTGCTCTTGAAGAGTTGGGCGCATTGCTCAACTGTCTTCCCCTCTGTGATAGCTCTGGCGACATCCACAACGATTGAGCGTTCGTGCCGGGTGTTGTGGGCCGTGTCGCAATACATCAAATGGTAGCCGCCTTCTGCGCTCAACAGGTCGGGCGCGTCTGGAAACTTCTTGGAGAGTTTTGCGGCTTTGGCCCAAAGCTTGAGCGCGCCGCGTAACACTTGCTTATGCTCATCGCTCGCGCCCGTTCTTACTCGCTCAAGCTGCGCGGCGGTCCTTTGGTTTATCTTGTTAGCGCGTATCCGTTGCCAACGCCCTGCGTCGCCGCTTGGCGCGTTTGAAGTTATTCGATTATCTTGCTCCTGCATGATTCATCTCCTAAAGGGTGTTCATGTGGAAGAAGGCGCGTGGCTGACTTGGCGGTTACTCCCGCGCCTTCCCTTTTGATTGTTAGTGGCGCATTAACTCGCGCACGACTCTGCGGATCGGCTTGCCCGTCTTAAATGAGGCTTTGCAGATGCGTGCGCTCAAGCCTTGCGCCGTGAGCGTGTAGCGTTGTGGTTTTCTTCTGTGCCTCATGCCTGCGCCCCTTCCTGCGCCTTGCTCTCTACAATGAGCGCGTGAATGTAAGGCGCGGTAAAGTAAACCTTGCGCTCGCCTTCGTTGAGGTTATTAAAGATGTCGGACGTGGCCCCGTTGATGCCGTCTCGAATCTCCTGTGGACAGTCGGGATGCTCAATCACGGCGACGATCATTTCCGCTAATTCTTTCTTCGGCTCAACTTCGATTTTCAGGAGCGGGTTGTATTTGAAGAGTCGCGCAAGGCGTTCGATGCTGTACGCGCCTTCGACAGCATCATCTTCGCTTCCATGCGGCGCAATCCAGACTTTGCAGCCAAGCTTGCGCTCCGCTTCTGTCAGCGCAACTGTGATTGCATCATAGATAAACTGCGGGATGTAGTTTGCTTCGGTGATAGCTTCGTAAATGATGCGCGCCGCGTTGACATACTCTTTGCCGATACAGGCAACGTCAAAGACCGGCTCTCCGGCGTTAGCCTTTCGGATGAGTTCGCGTAGTTCGTTTTCAGCTTCCTTGACGCTCTCGCGTAACTCTGTCTCGCTGCGACGGAAAGCAAGATTTGAAAGACACAGGGCGATTGCGTGGCGCGTGTCCACATCGTACTTGTCAGGATTCCTGAGAATCTTTTTTGCCTGCGTCTCAAGCGTTGCGGGCTTTGCGCTCTGGCGTGGTGTTCTCTTACTCATTAGCGTGCGCCTCCCTTCTTCATGCTTGCCTCTGCCTTATTAACCAACTCTGCGAAGTCGCGGAAATGCTCTTGCGTAGTCTGTCGCATCTCAGCGCGCAGAGCCTTGCTTACTCTCCTGTCTTTCGAGAGTTCTATTGCACGCAGGCGCAGCGCGTAGCCGTGCAGGTGATCGCCGCCTCTGTAAGCTGTGAACTTATCGCCCGCCTTTATCCGTTTGAGGGCTTCGGCAAGATCGTCGCGGTATTCCATTTCGCCTTGACGTTGCGAGGCCGCGAGATAGAAGGCTTTGACTACTTCGGGATGCCACGCGCTGACCTGTGTAGTGTTGGACAATTCGAGCATGATGTCCGTCAGAAGTTCATATTGCCCGTCTGTGACCTGCTCGCTTGAAAGTATCCGCTCAAGTTCTTCTGCGATGGCGCGGTGGTTAGGCTCGCGCGTTGCGCGCTTGCCTTTGGTTGAGGTTTTGCGTTTTGATGTTCGTTGCATGGTCAATTCCTTTCTTGAATTGGGTTGATGATGTAAGAAGGCGCGGGATACTTTTACGGGTGATCCGCGCCTTCCCTGTTTTAGCGTCTCTTTTGCTGGCGTGCTTTTCTTGTGGCTGCGGCCTTCATCGCAGCGTCAGACTTGCGCTCTCGCTTGTTCATGCGGTCAATCTCCTGTCGCGCGATGAGCAGGTCAGGCAGCAAGTGAATGGCGTTTGACGTGTGCCAGAAATTGCCGTCTGCGAGCAAGCCGTTGAGCAGGGCTTTGAACTCTTCCCATGCTGCATCGTATTCTTCGCGGCCTGTCTCATCACAGGTGAAGGCGCGCGTGAGTTGTCGGATTTTCCAATATCGCCACTCGTCCGAAGTCTTGTCTTTCGGCTCCGGTGCGTTGCGCTCTGCCTCTCGCCTTGCGGCAAAAGCTTCGCCTTGCTCTCGCTTGTACTCTTGATAGGCGAGGTCTAATGACATTCCGCTTTTGAGTTTGTCGAGGAATCGCGTCTTGAGAACGCGGCGGGCGTGCTGCGAGCCGGGAGCTTTCCATCCTTCGATGAACGTGCGGATAAACAGAGCGCGGTAATGTTCGGGCAGAATCACGGCGGACTGTCCACATATTTCAGTAGCCCAATCTGTCAACTCGTAGCGCGCATCTGCGCTGTTGGCTGTGTTGTGAATGATGTTGAAAAGCAGAAGCGCATCGCGTCTCAACGCGCGCTCTTTTGCTGTCTTTGTCTTTGCTGTATTCTTCGGCATGACTCATTCCTTTCATTGAATGGTAGTGGGTTGAGAGGGGCGCGGCTCATGCTTTGCGGTGCGAGTGCGCGCCCCTTCCCTGTTTACGCTGCTTTGTTTCGGAGAAAGACACAGGCGATGTGGCGACCATCGGGCATGATCGCGTTCGGGTGTCGGATGATGATTGACTCAAGCGCAGCTTGAAAACCGCGCTGGCATTCTTCCGTGCTGAATTTATGGCGACGGCTATCATGGCCTTTGGCGAACGGACGCCCGCGATAAGATTTCATTTCTACTACTTCGGCGGGAACTTGCGCGGGCGCGGCTGGCGTCGGCGGGATGGTCCAGAACTCATCGTCTCTGTGATGCGTGCGGTATCTTTGAATCTCTGCTATCTTCTCTGACATCATTCTTTCCTTCCGTAACGGGTTTGGGTTGAGTGAATCGGGGCTTAGAAGAGTTCGCGCTTTTCTAAGCCCTTCGCCTTAGTGGACCGTCGCGCTGTAGCGAAGTAGAAGCTGGCGCGTCGCTCTGTGCTTACACGGCTGACCGTTGGCAAAAGCTTTGCAGGGGCATGAGCCGTGCTTCACTTCGTAAATCTCGTCACTATCGGAAAGCATCAAAAGCGTTCCGTCTTCGCTCATGTGGACGAACGGGTTTGATTCAATGATCTGCTTTGCTTTGACGATAGCCGTCTGCCAGCGTTTCTGACCTTGCGCTTTGTCGAAAGCCTCTTGCGTGACTTGCTGCAATCTGTCTGTGTCTATGTTGAGCATCTGATTCTTTCCTTTCGTTTCAATCTCCTAACTTGAGATAGATACTACCGCAAACGAAAGCAACTGTCAACATAATTATTTCCCTTTGCGAAAATAAATTTTCGTGCTAGGATTTCAACCCGTATGAGCAACACGGACACACTCACGGCTGAAGAGGCCGCAAAAGAGTTGGGCGTTACGCCTTCACGGGTGCGACAGATGATTAGAGCGGGAGACTTGCCAGCGCAGAGATTCGGCAAGGTTCACGTTATTACTAGAGCCGCGCTCAAGATTGCCGAGCAAAGAAAAACGAAGCCCGGACCTGTGCCAAAAGCGAAGACTGAGAAAGCGATCAAGAAAAGAGGCAAGAAATGACGGCTCTGTTATGTCATCCCTGATATTTCACACGGACGAAGAACAAGCTTTTGTAGCCACTGATACGCTGGCAACTTCGCCAAGTGGTGAGCCTTTCATGTTCACCACTAAAACTTTTATCGTGCCGCATCTACGGATGTTAATGTGCGGCACAGGGATAGCCGGTTTTCTTGGAAGGTGGTTTATTCGTGTTAATGATAGGATGATTGTTCGGTGTGTTGACCATTTGAACGACCACACGCCTAATAGACTTGTTGGCCTTTGGCGCGAACATCGGGAAGAGTTTTCTATACCTGATACTTTCTCAACTACCGTCTATCATTTTGGGTTTTCAAGCATGGACGGCTTAATTCATCCATACGCATACAGGTCAACGAACAATTTCAAATCCGAAGCTCTGCAATATGGCATCGGCGTTAAACCGGAATGTCAAGTGCCCCAATCTTATTGCCTTCCAACTGACATAAAGAAAATAATGGACGAGCAGAGAGTTATTGAAGCGACTAAACCGAAAAATGAAAAGATATATATTGGCGGTGAAATTTTAATCCACCATCTTACTAAAAGCGGTTTTAATGTTTACACGCTAGATAGATTTGATGATTATGAATTAGACGAACGAGCGATATATAAAAACTACGATAGCCTTTCCAAAGGTACGAATTAGAGGAATGAGCGCACGCAAACACATTGCCGCTTCCCTTTTTATTCTAGCCCTGACCGTTACTATCGCCGCACAGGAGCAGCGATACGCTAACTACTCTGTCGGCAAGTATGGCACGAAAGGCTTTGAGTATATTTCCTTTTCAGATCAGGGCGAGATTATCTATTCTTATATCAACGAAGAGAAGAACATCAAGCTTGACTACTTAGGCTCTAGCACATGGAAAGGCTCTCGCGCCTTTAAGGTTCAATTCCCAAACGGAATTATTCTCAACGTAATTCCGATAGGCTTGAATCTTAAAGTCGTTGGCGACGATGGCAAGTATCTAAAAATCTTTCGCTGGCACTATGAAGGCCCGGTTAATGGAATCGGAACAGCCTGCATGGTTTGCGCTGACGATGAGAAAGAGGCAATGCGGATTATCAAGAAAAACTTTATGAAGTAGTTTCCTTCCCTAGTTTTTCAGACTCGTTTTGTGTGTAACCCTGTGTGCGCCTCCTTGCCAGAGACTTCCCTCTTCTCTAAACTATTGAACTGATAAGCTTTGATTTTTCGATGATAAAGGTGCGATTCCGTTTCAATGTCTGAAGGGCGGCTCTTTCTTCTACGGGAGCAGTTCTTTGCGGTCCTATCCTACTGACCCTCCGAAATCTGTCACAGCAGCATCTTCATAACTACTCGTTTGAAGCGCACGATGGGAAGCTTTATATGAGAAGTGCCTCTTCAGATTGTTCACGGGGCGCTCGAAGAAATACCATGACGCCGATGCGATGCACAGGGTCGCAAGGCTCATCAGGATGAAATTGAGACCCAGAGAGTTGGCGGGAAGTCCGGCGCGGCGCAAGAGAGATGGGACCAGCAACCTCATAAAATTGTGATAAAGATAGACGCCGTAGCTGATCGTGCCAATGTAAGTGATAGGACGCCATTCCAAGAGCCTTCCGAGCTTACCCTCAAACCCGATTGACGCTTTATAGATCAGCCAGACGCCGATTAAGGTGACAGAAATATCCGAGAAGACGATGTGGAAAAGCTGCCCTGTATTCAGTAACCGAAGGACTAAGACGAAGACGAACAGCGGCGCACCGATGTAAAAGCTCATGAACCTGAGCCGCGCCGCATACTCTTTCTTCACGAAGGAAGGCTCAGACCAGACGGCAAGCAAAGCTCCCATCCCAAGCTTGTCAAAGCAACTCAGGGGCAGCACACCGATTAGTTGAGAGTTGGTCAGGAGAAGCGCGCAGGCCAAACGAAAGATTGGCCCGGTGAGGACTAAAAGTATAATCACTCTCTGTAAGTGGCGTCTTGGGACCAGCAAGACTATCCAGGGCCAGATGAGGTAAAACTGCTCCTCGACAGAGAGAGACCATAAGTGTGAGACATACTCGTCAAATCCCCTCTTCATAAAAAAATAGATGTTCGACAGATAGGCCGCGTGCCATCCCCAGGCGGCGCGCATCGTCGGCACACCGGCAAGGGTGATGACGAGCAGCAACAGATAGTAGGGCGGAAATATGCGTAGGGCGCGACGAACATAAAACTGCCGGAAGGTAAATGCGGGCGACTGCTCGTCACGTTCGACCAGCGTTTTAGAGCGCAGGAGGATGCTCGTGATAAGAAAGCCGCTGAGGACGAAGAAGAGTTTGACGCCGAGGCCGCCGAGGTCTGCGTAATCCTGCGTGCGTGGTAAAAAATGGCTCACCATCACAGCGAGCACGGCGAAGGCGCGCATCGCATCGAGTTGCGGCATGTAAGGGAGCTGGGTTGTAGGCGACCAGACGGTATCGTTCGTTCCGTTATCGAGTGTCTGGGATAGCGCAATGGTTTCCTGCATGAGTTAACCGGATGGAAAAGGAGAGTCCTTATGAAATGCTTCGGATGCTTTGAGCTTAATCTACGGAAGTCTCAGCTACGGGCCGCAGTCAGCAGTCAGTGCCACTGGTCGGAGGCGTTCGCATTTGTGCGTTGCCGGTGTGCGTATGATTCATAGTTAGCGCGCCCCCTTTTGCCGCCCTTTCCGCTATTATGATAAACATATAATTGAAGTAATTTCCAGGCTTTTCCTAAAAGGTCCCGTTGGCACGCCTTAGAACAGACGGTTAGTCGAATCCATTCTCATCGGAGGTCATACATGATCATTGCCCTCGCGTCGCCTGCTGTCGCCTCAACCCTTGATGAGGGCTTAGACAAGGTTAAGCGATTCATGTCCGAAGCTTCGGCACAAGGCGCGTTGATCGTCTGTTTCCCGGAAGCCTATCTCCCGGGTTTGCGTGGACAGGATTTTGAAGTTTTGCCCTTTGATGAGACGCAGGAGGAACGCGTACTCAAGGCCGTGGCGCAGTGGGCACGAGACTATCAGGTAGCCACTATCCTCGGAATGGAAAGGCTCACGGAGGAGGGTCGGCAGATTGCCGCCTTTGTCATTGACGCACAGGGCCGGATTCAGGGATACCAAACCAAGAATCAACTGGACCCGACCGAAGATCAGTTCTATGTCCCCGGAAACACACGGCGACTCTTCGAGATCAAAGGGATGAAGTTTGGCGTGGCGATTTGCCATGAGGGCTGGCGCTATCCGGAGACTGTGCGCTGGGCGGCGGCGCGTGGCGCAAAGATCGTCTTTCATCCCCAGCACACGGGAAATGAGCAAGCAGGTGTCCGTCTGACCGAGTGGGGCACGTCCGGCAATCCTTACTACGAGAAAGCGATGATGATGCGCAGCCTTGAGAACACGATCTACTTTGCCAGCGTCAATTACGCTTTGCGCTTCCAGGAATCTGCGACAAGTCTCATCACCCCGTCAGGCCAGTGTCAGGCGCACTTACCCTACGGGCAGGAAGGCTTACTGGTCCAAGCCATCAACGTCGAAGAAGCAACAGGTCTGCTCGCCACTCGATACGCCCCCGAGCGTTATCAAGAATTCAGGTCGGAGTGAGCGCCCGACACCACACGGCATCCGACGCTATGACTGACTATTGACGCGAATCATCAACGGGACTATCTTTCCTCACGGTCTGAATCCTTGCGCCACCTGCTAATGAGCGCCTTTCTCGTTAGCCTCATGTCACTGAGCAGTAAAAGTCAGCGTATAAGGAATTAGGCCGCAGTCGCCCTAAATGAAAAACACCGCATAGCGCGGTCTAATTATAGTTATGCTGCTTTGAAACTTGAGTAATCAATAAGGAGGAGGAATTGAAGTATGAACCAAGAGCAACCGACTTCATCTGCGAATCCCCCCAAGATTCCTATGTCTCGTGGGACGGATATGATTATGCTTCTACTGATTATTTTGGTTGTACTTAGTTTCTGGGGACACATTCAAATCTTTCCCACAGAGTGGGAGTACATTGAGGCTTGTGCAGAAGTTGATAATCCACAGCGATTAGGTAAGGACGGGTGGGAGCTAGTCACTATAGAGCATAGGGTAAATCAACTGTCACCACCTAACTACTATGCCATTTTCATCTACAAAAGACCGAAGAGATGGCTGTTCTCTCCCGATACGCGCTTAAGTGATAGGGGGTGTCCGATGCTTAAGGCTGTTCCTGAAAATAAATAGGTCGCTTACTCTGTGCTGAACTGTTCTTTTGTGTCGTGGTTTATTTCAATCAGCAATGGGGCGGCCTATAGCAGCATAACAACTCATTGGAATGGACGCGCAATTAGCTAACTTCTCATGCTAGGCTTTCGTGTTTGTTACGGCATCTGCGCGCCATTCAATTCGAGCGTTAGGCGCTTTGTGCAATGTGAAGAAAAGAGTGCATAATGACATGGCTAAATCGAGTTGGATTGTTGCTCAATTTTATTTCGTTCTGGTTAGTTGCTCCAGAGGTGCTTGGAGAGCATCGCTTAAAAATGATAAGGCAAGTATTTGTAGTAGGACTTAAAAGCATTCCGGTTTTCTTTTATATAGTCGCAGCAATTTTGTTTTATTTGATCCTTACGGTTGTTAGTATCGTTGCGCTGTGGAAGTACTATCCTCAAATACTAAAGAATGAATTTGTTGGGTTATCTATTATGATTTTGGCAACCCTTTTGGGAGCATTCTTAGGCTTGAAACTCTCTTTCCTTCTAAACGATAAATTCATAAAACCTATTCTTAACAAACTTGCAGATGATGAAAAGTTGCGAAGGCGGTTGCTTTTATTCGGAACGTTGATGTTTACGCTAGGTTTTTTATGTCAGATGCTCGCAACATTCTAGAAATCGTATGAGAGTTCTAAAAGCAGGTTGATTCGTTACTATGATGCCGCGCCTAACAACTCATTCAATCGGAGCGGAATTAGCTTGCTTTTCATCCGCATGACTTGGATGCTTGGTTAGGTGTCTCCCGCCCGGCTAGAGCGGACGTTGGGTGCTTGCGTTTATCAACAGTCGTCGTTCATAAAGTTAGCTGAAAGATAAGGATGAAAAATTGTCCCACATGCAAACGGACTTATGAGGATGACACTCTTGTGTTCTGTTTGGATGATGGCGCGCGTCTGTCTGCCACATATGATCCTCGCGCAACCCTGCCGGGATCTGCTGCGCGCAACACCGACCCGGCAAGGACAGTAATACTACCTCCCGAGTTGATGCCAGCTAATCAAACGCCACCCCCTTATCCGCAAGCAGCGATGCGGAAACAGACAACTGAGAAACGTGGCGGCAAACTCTGGATCATCCTGAGCGGAATGCTCGCGCTCGTAGTTGTCGGATTGATGATTGTGCTGGGCTACGTGGCGTGGGAAAGCAGCAATAGATCAACACCTGAACCTTCAAGCGTCAATTCCGCCGCTCCGACAAACAGCAACGCTAACGCAAACAAAAGCATTGAATCAAAGCCGACCGAGAATGCGAGTTTCCAGTGGTTAGACGGAGTGTGGGAAGGCGAGGGGTATCAGAGCGATACTAAAACCACATGGGACGTTAAACTTACGGTGCGAGATGGCACGTATGCAGTTGAGTATCCAAACATTCCTTGCAGCGGAAGATGGGACCTGCTCGACAGGAACAGCCGTGGAGCGAGCTTTACAGAGGTAATCACGCAGGGCACTGATCGCTGCGGCAACAATAGCCATGTCATGATGGAAAAAGTAAATGATTCTGAAATCTCATGCAGGTACACTCACGCCGGTAGCAGGGATGTCATAGCTACTGCGGTGCTGAGTAAGAAGGCACAATCAACGGAACCAAGATGAACCGCAAACCGCCCATAGCAAATCGTTGGACCGGAGCGCGTGGAGCGTGGGCTTTAAGTTGATTGCTCGAATTGCAGCGACTTGTTATTAGACGACGCCAAAGGAGAAAAAGAGATGAGCAAAGTGGCTTTGATTCTGGGGATCGTAGGGATGCTGCTTGGGGGCGCAGTTTTTCTGGTTTCGATGCTGCTGCCGCCTTTGACCGATGGGCGCACGAGTTGGGAAGAAGCGATGTGGGGAATCATTCCCGGGGCGCTGCTCCTCTCGGGTTCGTTTATTGTCGCGTTGGTCGGTTTGATCTTCACCTTGAAGAAAAGGAAGAAGCTTCAACCCTGAATCAAGGTGAAAGATCATCGTGCGCATCCTGCTTGAGCTGTTTCCCTGCGCTCTATCAGTTGGACGCTATCCAATTACGCAGCCTAACAGGTCATTGAGCCGGAGCGGAAAACGGCTTATCTTTCATTCGCCGGACACGGCGGCCTGAGACGATTCTTTCCGCCCGACCAATTCGAGCGTTGGGCCGGTTCACTGTTATAACGAGGTGAGATAATTGCAAGTTGAAGGTTTACAGATACGTCGCGCTGAGCCGTCTGATTTTTCGGCTGTCTACGAAATGTTTAGCTGCCCGAAGGCGTTCGCGGGCACGCTTCAGTTGCCCTATCCGTCCCTTGAACAGTGGCGGCAGCGGCTTGCGGAGCCTGACAACGACACATACAACCTTGTGGCAGTCGTCGGCGACCGTGTGGTAGGAATGATGGGGGTCCATACCTTCCCGAACAGGCCGCGGAGGCGGCACGTCGGAACAATCGGGATGAGCGTGCATGATGAGTGGCAGGGCAAGGGCATCGGAACAGCCCTCATGCGCGCAGGCGTAGATTTGGCGGACAACTGGCTCAACCTCACACGGCTGGAGCTTGAAGTTTACACGGATAACGAGCCAGCGATACGGCTCTATGAGCGGTTCGGGTTTGAGCGTGAGGGGACGCTGCGACAATATGCGTTCCGCGATGGGCGCTACGTTGATTCGTACATGATGGCCCGGTTGCGTCCTTCCAGCAGCGCGACTTGACGCCGCTATTTTGGAGCGCGGCCAAACAACGAAGGCGTAAAAATAGCGGTTGAAACTTTGTGCAAAGTTTTCTTACAGGAAAGCTACTCATCGCCTCCCAACAACAGATTAGACGCTTCTCATTGCTGTAACAATAGCTCATCTCCTGATGTTCTCCTAAGCAACTTTGATTAAGACAAGCGAAGCTGTTGTATGGTTTTTAAAGTTATCTTAATTGGTCCAATACGCGCCGGTAAGAGTACGATTGGGCGGCTGCTTGCCGGGCGGCTCAACTTGCCTCAGCGTTCGCTGGATATAATCTTCGACTCTTATCTGGACCAGATTGGTTATGACAGGGAACATGCAGCCCGTCTTAAGACAGAAGGATTTTATGAGCTGACGAAATACTGGAAAGCGTTTGAACCAGATGGAGTCGAGCGGCTGGTGTCAGAACCTTTTGACGCGATTGTGGATTTAGGCGGCGGGCATTCAATTTACGAGGATGAGACTTTATTTGCTCGCGTGAAAAACGCGCTCTTGCCGTTCCCGAACGTGATTTTGATTATGCCGTCGCCTGATCCGGCGGAATCAATCGCTATCTTGAACGAAAGGACCGGCGGTTACGTGAGCAACGGTTATGATTTCCACGAGAATTTTGTCAGAAGCCGTTGTAATTATGAACTCGCTAAACACACGGTTTATACAGAAGGAAAAACGCCTGAAGAGACGTGTGCCGAAGTTGAAAGATTGCTAGTTTATGATTAGGGTGTGCCGCCCTCGCAAAGTGTTTGTCTGGCGAGCGGAAGGGCACAATTTTTATGGAGACAATTATTGCCGGAGCGTTCTGTTTATTGATAGGCATTGTCGGACTGTGGACAGGCTTCCGGCAGTTGAAAAATCTTGAAACCCTCAATCGCTGGAAGACGACGAAAGGAAGAGTGATCGAACGCAGCACGTATCAGCCTGGGATAGCCACTTTGAGCAATAGCGCGTTTCGACATGCTCCTCTGGTGAGGTACGTTTATCAAGTTGACGCTCAGGAATTCGTCAATGATTGCATCCATCCGAAACGCATTCAACTGCCGCAACACAACACACAGCGTTGGGCGCAAAAAAGGGCGGAGTCGTTTGCGGATGAAGTGATGGTTCATTACAATCCCGAAGACCCAAACGAATCTATTCTGGTCCAAACGCCGAAAAGAATGCTTTACATTGTGATTGGCGTTTCGTGTCTGGTTATTTTGTTTGGAACGATATTTCTTCTGACCAAGTGGGTAAACTAATCTAACTCTTTCGAGCGCGACACCTCAGACAGCATCACTTTCATCATTGAATGGCGCGCAGGAAAGTTGAATGCGTTAAACTCTTCGCAAGTTAATTCAAGCGTGTGTGCGAAAAGCTTGCCAGAGACTTCTCACTTCTCTAAACTGTTGATACGTTACCTTTGATTTTTGATGATAGAAGCGCGCTTCCGTTTTAATCCCCTACCCGGAAACTCAGGAGAACCGAGCCACAGGAAAAAGGAATGCCGGCAATGGCTCATCTGTAGGAAAGGCGGTCAGCGATGAAGATTACAGTTAAGCACGCGCTGATGTGTGTGGCCGCGCTCACTCTCGCGGCGCTGTTTGTTGGACCATGCGCGGCACAACAGCAAAGCACTTCCGACCCGCGCAGGCGACCCGATCCCGCGATTGCCACACACGAGGTAGAGCGCGAGTTAGAGGGCGAGCGCAGGCTCAGAAACTCTGACATCAAGGCGACTCAGCCCGCCCTGAGCATGGACCAGCGCATGATCTTTGCACAGATCAGCGAAGACTTCCTGCGCATCCAGGTCGTCAACAGCGATCTGGCGCAAGCAGTCTCGCGTGGCGGCGCGCTCGATCTCAAGTTTGTCGCCAAGTCTACCTCCGAGATCAGGAAGCGCGCCGAGAGGCTCAAGTACAATCTGGCGTTGCCCGAGTCGGAGGAGCGCGTCAAGCGCGCGAAGATAGAGATTGGAGAAGCGCCGGAGCAACTGCGAGCGGCGATTGAGAGTCTGGGGCCGATGATTGCAGAGTTCGCGCATAACCCCGTCTTCAAACAAGTCAACGTGGTTGATGCCAGGCAAGCGGCTAAAGTGCGTAGCGACCTCGAAGCGATTATTGACCTGAGCGGACAAGTGAAGAAGCGCAGCGAGCAGTTGCACAAGGCTGAACAGAAGTCACAGTGAGCCGGTGAAGGCGCACGGAAGCCAGCCGTAGCTGGTCCAGTAATAAAACGGCGCTGAGAATCGTTTTGTGCGTCAGCGTGTGTGCGACAGGTTGCAAGAGACTCTTGCGTTCTCTAAACTACCAAAGCGATCCGTTTTGATTTTTCAATGATAAAAGTGAGCAGTGTTTTAGTTTCAAATTAGAGGACCAATAAACATTGGCTCAGAATTTGAAACTGAACCACTACTCTAACGCGAGAGACCTGTTTCCGCAGCCCGCTCGGCTCTAACAATCTTTAGAATTGAGATTTTCCCTT
This sequence comes from Pyrinomonadaceae bacterium, assembly GCA_049593215.1. GTDB lineage: Bacteria > Acidobacteriota > Blastocatellia > Pyrinomonadales > Pyrinomonadaceae > JBAWGU01. The sequence continues at coordinate 5,730 of JBAWGU010000702.1, read as the reverse complement.
CTGATGTCGTGTGCGCTGTTATCTGAAGCATTACGAGGAGAGACATAGATGATTTTCCTGAAACGTTTCTACGCTTCCGCCTTCGCCATTCTGTTCTTTGTCTTGTGCGCCGCGTCCCACGCGTCTGCGCAAAGCCCCGCTATACGCTTGCCACGCCCGAGCCAGAAGGCCAGCGTCACGCAGACCATCGGCGTCACGGACCTGACGATTATCTACAGCCGCCCCGCCGTCAAGGGACGTAGAATCTGGGGCGACCCTCTGCCTACGACTCCCGGCGCGGCGAACGGCACAGCCACACTTGACGACCAGAATGCTCGCCCGAAGGATGCTCCTATCGTGCCCTACGGCCATGTGTGGCGCACGGGAGCCAACGAGGCCACAACCTTCTCAGTCACAGACGATGTGTTGATTAACGGCCAGAAACTTCCAGCCGGAAATTACAGCCTACACACTATTCCGAGTAAGAAGGATGAGTGGACCATTATCTTCAACAGCGTCGCAGACCAGTGGGGGAGTTTCAATTACGACGAGAAGAAAGACACGCTGAGAGTCAAGGTCAAGCCAAAGAAGGTCAAGGATAATCAGGAGTGGCTGCTCTACAGCATCCCCGTCGTCACGCCCAACTCCGCGCAGGTTGTCGTCCGTTGGGAGAAAATGGCTCTCCCGTTTACGGTTGAAGTGCCAAACGTGGAAGCGCTCATGCGTGCGAAGATTGATGCGGCGGTGGCAGCCAACCCGACAGACTGGCGCATCCCCTTACAGGTTGCCAATCAGTACCGCAATGAAGATATGTGGGACGAAGCCCTGCGCTGGGTGGACCAATCTATCAAGGTTAAAGAGACCTTCCAGAACCTTTCGACTAAAGCGCAACTGCTATCTTCGGCGGGCCGCAAAGACGAATCTCTCGCCGTCGCAGAAAAAGCGCTGGAGCGCGGCAAAGCAGACAAGGTTGACACGGCCAGATTCGAGAAGTGGCTTGCCAACATGAAGGCTGCGAAGATGTAGGCTCGTTGGAGCAGTTGTGAGAATGATTATTAAGGCAGGAACAGAATGACAGAAAAACTTGAGGCTGGTAAGAAAAGTAAAAAGGCACCGAAAGCAGTCGGCAGCCAGGCTACACCGGAAGTTATTCAGACGTGGGTTGAAGTGTATCAACTCTTTCAAGCATGTCGGGGCGAGCGCAAAGACTGTTTGCAGCAGGTGGCAGACAAGCTCGGCTTGACCTACAAGGTGGCGCGCAGACGACTGCGCAACTACGAAGCGATGAAGAAAGCTGGCAGGAAATGAAAGACAGATTCGCGCCGGATATTTTGAGAATCTTTCTTTGTCTCCTGCTCACCTTAACAACAATTACAGTTGTGCAGGCGCAATCTGGACGCCGCTCGCCAAAACCGCTCAGCCCTCCCGCGCCCGTCCCGACTCCGAAAGAGTCGGAGACGCCCGCGCCCGCGAACAAGCCTGCCGAGCCGCAGCAAAAGTTGATTGTCGGAATGAGTGATATGGGCAGCACTCTGAACATCCCGCGCTATATGTCCGAAGCTGTCTGGAGCGGTTTTGTTGAACGATTCAAAGGGATTTCCAACATCACGATTTCTACAGACCGGAATATGAGCCGCAAGGATGCCAGCGAGCGAGCAAAGAAAGAGACAGAGAATTTCGTCGTCTTCCTGCAACTGGAAACTGACACCGTTAATTCAGATACGATGCTGGGTCAGGCTTATGCTGAAGATATTGTTGTTGACTATTATGTCTACGCATCCGGCACAGGAAAGGTTAAAGATCATGGGCGAGTTTATGTGCGGCCATCTCGCGGTGCTATAAGCGCACGGCTGCCGACAACTCGAACCGGAGAGGCACAACTATTTGACGCAGGACGCGAGACGGCCAGCCGTGTGCTCTCCGCAATGCACAAAGAGAGTCCGGCAATCCTGCGTTAATCTTTAATTCACGTTTAACTCCACCGACAGATTCTTGAATTTTTTGGAGACCTTCAAAAGTTTGAATTGAAATTTCCATCCGCGTCTTTCTCTCTAATCTTCACTTCACAGATTAATCTTCAATCAAACGACGCCCCCGCTCAGCAGCGTTACGAAATTTCGTAACATCTTTTAAGCTCGCCAACTCTTCTCTTCCGTCCAACTCAACGAGTTAATTTTTGCCTCAACCCTGATCCGCTTTCGACTTCCAAAATCTCGTAAACTTTTCGCCTTCAATTAACTCATCCCTCATCCCTCATCCCTCATCCCTTATCCGCTCTGGCGCAATCGTTGCCCTGACAGAAATTGAACTCGCACGTCTCCCGCGTGAGTCATGTCTGAAGGAAACAATTTTGTTGCGTTAAGGAGAAGTATATGTCGAAAGCGAAATTTATCCTCACGACTCTGGTCCTCTTTCTTTTTGCCCTGAGCTTTACAGCCAACGCGCAAACCAGCAAGGGGACGGTCGTGGGAACTGTGCTTGACCCGAACGGCGCAGCCGTCACAGGCGCAAGCGTTAAGCTAACGAATCTGGATACCGGAGTCTCGCGCGATGCCACAACCTCTTCGGAGGGAACGTATCGCTTTGAGGCCGTTGATTCGGGCAACTACAAGATCGAAGTCAGCTCAAGCGGCTTCAAGGGCACGACGATTCAAAACGTCAAAGCGGCAGGCGGGCAGACGAGCGATTATCCCGTCACGCTTGAGGTTGGCAATCCGACTGAATCCGTGCAGGTCACGTCCGATGCGGTGATTCTTCAATCGCAGGACGGCACGCGCGTTTCAACGCTCGACACGCGCCAGATTACAGACCTGCCCGTTGCCGGACTCAACCCGACGAATCTGGTCTTTACGCTTCCGGGCGTAGTTGACCCGGGCGGCAAGGCTGGCGGCTTCGTGCAGGGCACGGAGTTTTCCGTCAACGGACTGCGCCCGCGCTCTAACAATCAACTGATTGACGGATTGGATAACAACGACAACAACATCGCGGGGCAGTTTTATCAACCTGTGCTGAGAGACGGCTACAACGAGGTCACTATTTTGCAGGGCGACTTCTCTGCCGAATATGGACGCGCAGGCGGCGCAGTCGTCAACGTCATCAGCCGCAACGGCACGAACGAATTTCACGGCTCCGTCTATGACGTGATTAATTCAAGCGCTCTCTCTGCGCTCACGCCCGGCCAGAAATCAACAGAGCTGCTGACGAAAGTTCCGGTCTCAATTGAGAACACCTTCGGCTTTGCCTTTGGTGGACCAATCAAGAAGAACAAGCTCTTCTTCTTCGGCACGTTTCAACCGGACCTGACGCGCTCGACTGTGACGGCCACAGCCAACGTCCCGACGGATGCGGGCATTGCCACGCTGCGTTCTCTCTTCCCCGTGGGAACGAACCAGAACCTGGACTATTATCTGGGCATCGTCGGCAGCCTTCGCGGGCAGACCAACCTCAGAAATGTTGCGCTGGGTTCAGGTCGTCCCGCCGTGCAGTTCGGCACAGTCTCGACTCCCTCCACGCAGGCCATCAACGATTATCAGGGACTGTTTCGCGTTGATTACGTCAGAAACGAGTCAGACACCTACGCCGTGCGTTACCTCTATGACAAGCAGGCATTCCCGAACCAGTCTGTCACCATCACGGCCTTTCCGGGCTTTGAGCAGGACACGACGGGGTTCGTACAGAATCTCTACATCAACAACACGCGCACGCTCTCTGCAAGAACGACCAACGAGTTTCGCTTCGGCTACGGGCGTTTCAACGTCGTCTTCGGTCTGCGCGATCCGGCAAAGGCCAGCGTGCCGCAGATACTCTTTAGCGGCACGGCAGGTTTCATCACTCCTGTTGGTCTGAATCCGAACTTCCCGCAGGGACGCATCTTCAACAATTTTCAGGCGCAGGACACGCTGGCGCACACCGTTGGCAATCATTCGCTGCGCGTCGGCTTTGACATCAACAGCAACAGGTCCAAAGACATTTTCCCGGTCAACCTTCAAGGGCAGCTTACGTTCTTCGACAGCAGCTCGTTCAATGCCTTCGGAAACTTTGTTGACGCTTTCTCAGGCACGGGCGGCGGCGGCGTAATCTTCGCCAACAAGACTTACGGCTCGCAGGTCGCTTATCCGAGAGCGATTCAACAGAACTACTTCATCAACGACAACTGGCGCGTGAGGGACAATCTGACGTTGAATCTAGGTCTGCGTTATGAAAACTACGGCACGCCTTTCAACTCTGTGGCTTTCCCGTCTATCAATGGCATCACAGACCCGTTCACGCAGGTCACAAAAATCAAGCGTGACAATAACAACTGGGCGCCGCGCGCCAGCTTCGCCTACACGCCGCGCTTCAAGAGTGGGCTGCTTCATAGTCTGACAGGCGACGAGAGGACTGTGATTCGTGGCGGCTTCGCTGTCAACTACGATTTCTTCTTCAACAACATTGTGGACAACACAGCGAGTTCGCCGCCCAACGATCTTGGCTTCACAGGAGTCACACCCGGAGGCGGTCGCGGTGTCGGCGGTGTCACTCCGACATTCTTCCCGGCTTCTGTCACGCCTGACCCGTTTAACGCGGTCACGACCTCGACCTCTGACCTGATTAACCCGATGACCTACGTCTGGAACATCGGCGTCCAGCGTGAATTGCCGGGCAACTTGATTTTGGACACTGCTTACGTCGGCTCGCGCGGCACGCACCTGTTCCTCAATCTGGAATTGAACCCTCGTGTGGACTTTGGCCCGCGCATCAATCCCGCCAGAGGCTCGATCATTGCACGCACAAATTCCGGCGACTCCGTTTACCATTCGCTGCAAGCGCGACTTGAGCGCGGCTTCAGAAACGGACTCTTCCTGCGCGTTGCCTACACCTTCTCGAAAGCGATTGACAACGTGCAGAGCGAAGTCTTCACGCAGACAGGCGGAAGCACACGTCCATCCGATCCGCTCAGCTTAAACGGCGGACTGCGCGCTGACCGCAGCGTCGCGGCTTACGACGTGCCGCACCGCTTCGTGGTGGCAGCCTTCTATGACATTCCAAGTCTGGCGCAATCTAAACTTGGAAGAGACATACTCGGTGGCTGGACCATTTCTGGAACTTATCGCATCCAGTCGGGCAACGTCGAGTCACCGTTCATCGGCGGCATTGACATGAACGGCGACGGCAGCGCATTCAATGATCGCCCTGCCATCGTCAATCCGAACGCGCCTGCGAACTCCGTGGCGTTCAACGGGCCTGACTTCTGCGGCATTCCCGGCTACGCTGATTTCAACTGCAACCCTGTGGACATTAACAACGTGCGTTACCTCGTTGACTTCAACGTCCGCACGGGGCTTGCCGGTCGCAACTCTCTACGCTCGCCGAGCGTCAACCGGCTCGACCTGAGTCTGGAGAAAAAGATGAGAGTGCCTTTCACGCATCTTGAGAACGACCATTTCTCAATCCGCGTGGAATTCTTCAACATCCTCAATCACCCCGCGTTCACTTTCGGCAACGGGTCTGATGACATCTCAAACGGCGACGTGCTTAACCAGTCCGAGACGCAGAACTTCTTCAACAACCCGCGTCTCAACGGCGGCGGCAACGCTGCCACCAACGCCAACCGTTACGGACGCATTCAGATTCGTTACTCGTTCTGATTCACTGCTCGCGCAAGCAACAGTGAAACTGAAAAGGGCGGCTCACGCGAGCCGCCCCTTTTTTTGCGTTGAATCTACAGCTATTTGCGATTGGTACGAATAAGAGGTCAGTACCGCCTGCGGT
>JBAWGU010000701.1:0-4409 GCA_049593215.1 Pyrinomonadaceae bacterium | reverse complement strand
TCTTATCCTGTCTATCCTGTCCATCCCTGTTAATTTATTGTTTGGCGAAAATTTCAACATTACAGACCGCGATTGAGAGTTCGCGGTCATCTCTGCCTTGAGCGGCTTGGGGGCGTGGCTGCCATGTGCGGTCAGCACGGATTTCAAATTCCCATTCGCGTTGAGCGTCGTCGGCGCTCTCTTCAGATTTATCTGAAGAGAGTGTGATCTCTATTTCGAGCCAGCCATGACGAAAGAGCGAGAGGGCCGCGACGCGCTCGCCGTTAAGGAAAAATTCGAGGCCGAGCGGGTGAGCTTGAACGTCAGGGATATGCGTTGAAAGGTCCAGACGAATTTTTGAGAATGGAGCGGAGATAAAATTTATGCGCGCGCGTTCTGCCATCCAGCGCGCGACGGGCGGAAAAAATTCCGCTTCGTACCAGCCGCCATCAAACGCCGCGTGCGGCGAGCGGTCCAGATGAACAGACTCTTGAGCGCGCAGCTCAAGCGCGACGGGGAAGAGGTCTGTCCGGTCAAAGTGTTCGCCGTAAAAACTGCCGGGCGGCTCAGCCGACGCTTTCAGGAAAACGTATTCGCTCAACGGCATCCTGATATTGAACTCTGAAATCTTACCGAAGACGTAGCCCATCGCCATGTTGAAAGCGCGCCGCTCTTTGAAAGACATTGAGCGCAGGTACTCAAGAAAATCCGCGTCGCAAAGGGGCGTGCCGTACTCGTCCGCCTGTTTGAGAAACTCTTCCTGACTCTGGCAGATGGCGTAGCGGGCTTCTAATTGAACGTGAGGGAAGAAGCGACGAAAGCGCGTTGCGATCTGCTTTTCATCTTCCATCCCGACGTGGCCGTCAACGCTGACGAAGCGGCGCAGTTCTTCTTCAGTCATCTCGTCGTAATCTTTGCGCTTCGAGCGGTCAAGGCACTCTATGCCGTGCAGCGTCACTCCATCGGGTTTGAGCACGCGCTTGATCTCTGCGAGCGCAGCGTCTTTTTCATCAAAGGTGATGTGGCCGAAGACATCAAGGCTGACAACGTAATCAAAAGAGGCGTTGGGGAAAGGCAGCGCGGTCAGTTGCGCGACGTAGGTTGCATCGTAGCCGTTGCGCCGCGCGGCAAGGGCGCACTGTGCGGAGATGTCAACGCCCGTGAGCGTCACGCCTTTGCGTTTGAGTAGCGCGAGAAGGCCCGTGCCGCAGCCCAGGTCAAGCACGCTTGAGCCGCGCTGCACGTTGTCATAGACCCAGAAGGTGCGCGTCCAACGCATGTCGAAGCGGTTGATCGAATCGAAGTAGCGCGCATCAAGCAGTTCTTCCGAGACGTAGCGCGTGCGGTAGAAGTCTGCGACATCGCGTATGCCTGCGCGCTCGTAGAGATTTTTTGTGCCGGAAGAATCTAACGCGCTTTGCATCGTCGCGGCGTTTGATGATGAAGATGAAGCTGGCGAAACTTCTTCTGTCGCTTCTGCGCCGGGAAGCGTTGGAGGCTGGGCGCGCACGCGTTCGCGTATTTCGCGCAGGATGTTTTCGACTTCCGTGTCAGCCACGCTGCGCGCTCACTTCCTTTAAGCTGTCATCGGTTGCATCACCCGACGCGCGGCCAAGCCTGCGTGCATTTGCAGTGGCGTTGAGGTTGGCGATGCCTTCGACGGGCGTGGTGCTTGCGACGCGAAAGAACCATGCGCCGTCGAGCCAGTCGTAGCTGATGCCGTCTTCGCTGTGAACGGCGAAAGAGACGGAGTAGAGGTCTGTGCCGAGCCAGCAGTCGAAAGCGAAAGTGACTTCGATAATCTCGCCGCGCAAGACTTTACCGAAGCGAATATTTTGTTGCTCCGTGTTCGCGCCGTAAGCGTGTATGCCGTGACGGTTGCGTATGAGAAAGCCGAAGACAGGATCTGCTATGTCTCTGTGAAAACGCACACGCAGGCGCGCGAGCATGGCATCGCCTGTTTCAACGAGGTCTGCGCTGTGGCGCGCGGCGTCCAGCATCTCCGCGCTCAGGACTTCCGCGCTCCTGTCGCCGTGGCGAAAAGTGTAGCGCAGCGCGGGACTCCTCTGGTCCAGAATTGAAGCGGCGTCTGTCGCTTCTGTTGTTATCTCTGTGCTCGTTTGCGGCGCGGGTTGTTCAGCTTCATAAGCCTCTTCGCGCTCCATGATTAAGCCTTGATAGCGATTGAGCACGTCGGAAGGTTTGCCGTCTGTGTCCATGCGCCCGTTGTTGAGCAGGATGGCGCGGGAGCAGAGAGCTTTGATGGCCGAAGGGTCGTGAGAGACGAAGAGGATGGTCGTGCCGTGCTCCTGCATCTCTTTGATGCGGCGCAGGCAGCGATGTTGAAAGACCGCATCGCCGACGGAAAGCGCTTCGTCAATGATGAGAATTTGCGGGTCTGTCGAGACGGCTGTGGCGAAGGCTAGACGGACGTACATGCCGCTCGAATAGGTCTTGACGGGTTGATGTAGAAACGCGCCGATCTCAGCGAAGCGTTCAATCTCAGGCAAGAGCTTTTCCGTCTCGGCGCGTGTGAAACCCATCAGCGCGGCGTTCATAAAGACATTTTCGATGCCGGTGAATTCGAGATTGAAGCCCGCGCCGAGTTCGAGCAGCGCGGCGACTCTTCCTTCGTGAAAGACGTTGCCGTGCGTTGGCTCAAGCGTGCCCGTGATGATTTGCAGGAGCGTTGACTTGCCGCTCCCGTTCGGGCCGACGATGCCTGTCGTCGTCCCCGCTTCAACCTCGAAGCTGACATCGCTCAAGGCCCAGAACTCGCGGTGAAACTTCCAATGCCCGCGCGTCAGAGACTCTTTCAAACGATCACCCGGATGATCGTAGATGCGATACTGTTTCGAGACCCCTTCGACTCTCAGCGCAATGCTCATAAAATGAAAAGCTGTCCGTAGTCCGTTGTCCGTTGTCCTTTGTTCGCTCTCGCCGCTTGAATAGTTTAGATTGAATACTACAACTTTGATAGGCACAAACAACGGACAACTGGCTACGGGCAACGGACAGTTTTTAGCTCATCGTTTTTTGGCAACAGTCTTCTTAGTTTCACGCTGCTTCATTTTGCGGCGCATCTGTTCGATCATCGCTAAGCCTTCGGCGCGGGCTTCGACGGCTAACCGCTTGGCCTCTCGCTCGCTGCGGCCTTCCGGGGAAAAGTGGAATTTTCGATTAAAATGTTTGCCGTTGGGGAGCGTCCAGCTTGCCTGCCAGACATCGTAAGAGTTTCCGCGCTTCATGCTGCGCGTGCGATGGATTCCGGGCTTGCCGCTTGTGTTGCGCGAGCTTAGGCGGTTGAACATATTGCCGTGCTCGGGCTTCGGGTAGAGACGCAGCAGCTTGTCTCGATACCTCTGTGCTTTGAGCAGCGCGCCGAGCTTGCCGCCGTTGGCTGTGTCGCTGAAGAAAGATTGAATCTGTTTGCCTTCGCGTTGAAGACGTACCCACCAACCATGCTGGTTCTTTCTGTCGTAGTCTATCCGCGTAATGTTCTGCATCGCTTTCGGTCTGGGCATGACGCTTCTGTTTCTCCTTAACAACTCATTACAAACGAACATACCATAAATGAGAATTCTATGCAGCCGCCTCGCGCGTGGGCCGTAGATAGCCGCACCCTCTCCGTTTAGTTTACAATCCGTCGCATGATCTCCGCTCAAACGGCAAGGCGCGCGGTGTGGCGGCCCTTGTGGGAACTGCCCCAAAGATTTGATCTCATCGCGTCGCTGGCAAGAAGAGAACTCGCGGCGCGCTACAAAGGCTCTGTGCTCGGCATACTCTGGGCCATCCTCACGCCCGTCGTGATGATCGCCATCTTTACTTTCATCTTCGCGGGCATCTTCGGGGCGCGCTTCGGCGCGAGCAGCTCTTCATGGGATTACGCGCTCTATCTCTTCTGCGGCCTGCTGCCGTGGACTGCGTTTCAAGAGTCTTTGCAGCTTTCGTCAACCACGATTGTCTCGCACGCGAATCTGGTCAAGCGCGTGGTCTTTCCGCTTGAGACGCTGCCCGTCGCGCAATCGCTCGCCTCGCTTGCCAACCAGATGTTCGGCACGCTTGCGCTCCTTGTCGCTTCTCTTGTCATTCGACACGAGCTGCACGCGACAATCCTGTGGCTGCCTATGCTTGTGCTGCCGCAACTCTTTGCGACGCTCGGCGCGGCGTGGCTGCTCGCTTCGCTTGGCGTCTTCCTGCGCGACATTGTGCAGGGCATCACGCTGCTCTTGATGGCATGGATGTACCTGACGCCGATCATCTATCCTGAATCAATCGTGCCGGAACGCTTTCGCCCCTACATCAACGCCAACCCTTTTACGCCGCTCGTCAGAAGCTACCGCCGCATCCTCCTGGAAGGAGCAATGCCGGACTGGACGGGCCTAGCCTACTTTGCGCTCTTCGCTCTCATCCTCTTCGTCTTCGGCTAC
>JBAWGU010000700.1:0-2232 GCA_049593215.1 Pyrinomonadaceae bacterium | reverse complement strand
TTATAGGGCTGGGGGCTGCCGCACCGCTCTTTGTAACGACGATTTACGGTGATAAGTGGGCGGCGGTCGTTCCGGTGCTGCGAGTATTAATCGTCGTTGGATTTTTTGAGGCAACTGGCTTCTGGGGCATAGCAGTCTGGGCGCTTGGGAAAACTAAGATTACTTTTATCCTCGCTCTAGCTTCTCTCATTCTAATGACGATAGCTTTCAGTATTGGCGTCCGGTGGGGATTGCTTGGTGTTGCTTGGGCATATGTGATTGTAAGCCCGATTGTCTTCATCTTGCCGCATCTGCTGGCCGCCCGTCTGATGAAACTACGTCTTAGCGATTATATCGGAGCCATAGCGCCGCCCCTTTTAGCCGCAGTCGTGATGGGCTTCGTTATCGCGCTTTCAATTGATCGCGGAATACAGCTTTTCACATCGCGCTGGCTAAACCTATTGGCATATATCATGGTTGGAGCCTTTATCTATTCGGCCGTTCTAATAGGTATTGCAATCGCGAATAGGGGTGAACGAGGTATTATTTCCTGGCTGATGGGCCGCCATCTATCTGAATTTGAAGGCCAGCCGCAGAACGTGCATTGATGGCTGTAAAACTCTCACATCATGACCTTCGGCACATTGAAAGCGAAGAGACTTCGCGCTTTCAAGCAGCGTATAAAAGATATGGTTGGCGTGCCGTTGCGATATTTTGCTATAGAATTTTCTTCCAATGGCCTCGCCTTCGATCAAGATTGATTACATTCAAGTTGAGATTCCTTCTCGGCTCTAAAATCGGTAAGGGAGTAACTTTTGGTAAAAACATTTCTATCTCGATTCCCGGCGGACGTCTGGAAATAGGTGAACGCACTTACTTAAATGACCGCTGCATCATGGTAATCTCCGTTAATCCGAATGCTAGGGTGAGCATCGGTATTAACTGTTATGTAGCTAACGATGTTCTCTTTGGCGCATCGCGAGAGATAGTCGTAGGCAATAATGTTTTGATCGGGGAGTTCTCCTCTTTGCGAGACTCTTCTCATAATTACAAAGATGTCAGCCGCAATATCAACGAACAGGGTGATACGTTCGGCAAAATTGTTATCGAAGACGACGTATGGATCGGGCGTGGGTCTATTCTAATAGGCTCGCCCGAAACGCTTCTGATCGGGCGAGGGGCTATAATAGGCGCAAACTCCGTCGTGAAAAATTCTGTTCCAGCTTATGCAATCGCTGTCGGGTCCCCTGCAAAAATTATTAAGTACCGGAAAGAGCCTGAAAATTTGCCTGCCGGAACATTGCCCTCGGGTAGAAGTATCTAGGCTGTTAAGCCAGCATCTCTCATCTTGTCATCTCAGTTTCACTAAGCTTATGCACATCGCCGAAAAGTTAGCCACTTCGATTCGTCACAACAGAAACTTAAAACATGCCTCCTGGCTATGGAAAGGCGTGCGCCCGCTTTACAACAGAGTCATTGCTATTACGGGCCATCGTGGGTTGGAAAGAGTTATCAACGGAACGGATAGCATTCTGGTTCTGCCAAAACACCGTAGCGTGAAGGAAGAATACGAGTCGGATGTTTGGCACACGCTGATGGCCGAAGTAAAGAGCGGTGATGTTGTAGCAGACGTGGGCACATTCATTGGCCTCTATACTATAGCTCTGGCGAAAAGAGTAGCACCTGCTGGAAAGGTTATAGCGTTCGAGCCTCACCCGATCAATTTCGCGGATTTGAAAGAGCATGTTCGTTTGAACTCGCTCGCGGAAATAGTCGAACCCATAGAAGCTGCGGTTGGGGCAAGTAACTGTCAAGTCAGTTTTCAATTAAATTCGTGTGAATCGCACATCGCTTCTAAAGGCGATGGAGTGGCTCCTGACGATATGGTTGTGGCTGAATGCGTGACTCTGGACTCGGTCTTTGCAGGTAAGAGATGCGACCTTATAAAAATTGATGTCGAAGGCTACGAGGAGCAGGTTCTTCAAGGAGCGAGCGCATTACTTGATGATAAAGCTCGCTGCCCGCGCGCTATCTTCATAGAAGTCCATCCGCATCTATGGTCACCCGTCGGAACTACCAGCGAATCACTAATTGCTCTTCTTTCAAGACATAATTACAGAGTAGAGTTTATGAGCGGCACGCCCGTTGAACGAATCGTGGAATATGGCGAGGTCGTCGCTTATAAAAACGATTAAGGCGATAAATACGCAGAGAGTAGTTAGCTACGGATGGTGTGATTACAAGGGGGTTGAC
>JBAWGU010000699.1:0-11016 GCA_049593215.1 Pyrinomonadaceae bacterium | reverse complement strand
CTCCAAGCTCGCCTTTCCTCCGGGGTCTTCTTCTGCCATTCTAACTTTCTGTGATTGGCGACGTGAGTGCGATAATGCTCTGCGGCCAGATTGTCAGGATTGTTGTTTAGTTGATTATGGTCTTGATGGTGCGCGACTTCATGCCTTTCCAATTTTCTGCCTAAAGCGAACTCTAACAGGTAACGATGTTCGGAGATGGTTTTGCCCGTACCTAATCCTATTTGCCTGTAACCATCTGTCGAGTAAGAGGTGTTAAAGGCTTTTAGACTCTCTCCCGCCCTCAAAGCTTTCAATGGCTTGTACGAGCCGTTGTGAAGCATGATGAGATGTTCGGGAGTCGCCAGCAATTCACCCTCTTGATACTTTTCCTTGCGCTGTCCGGTGTACCAACAAAAGCGCAGCCGCCAGACCTCTTTCTCGCCTGTGCGCCAAACCTTTTCCACTTCCGAAAGAGTAATCTTCTTTTGCTCGTGGTCAAACGAATAGACGTGAAAACCTGACTTGCCAACTAATTCTTCAATCGGAATCCCTTCCGGGTACTTGCTCAAATCTCGCGGCGTGTCAATGTATGTTCCTTCCGCCACACAAAGGCCGCCCGTGTCCGGTCGCGCGTCTGTCACCTGCAAAAAGTAGTCGTGCCCGCGCTCATCTATGCCGAGCACCTCTTGAATCTGCGGCTCTGTCTGGAGCATGAAGTTTTTGGGGCTGCCGCCGCCGAGGATGAAGACTGCGCTCCGGCCCCCATGACGTTTGCCCTTGTCTCCGCGCCCGTGAATCGCGCCGCGTTTGCCTGCAAGCACAATCGCGGCGGTCTCGTTGACATCTAAAGAAGGATCGAAAGCGAGCTTGTTGCCCTGCAAAGCTTTCGCAGCGACGTTCATGCCGATGGAAGAGTCGCCGGGCGAAGAAGTATAAATCGGCACGGCGTATTCATAAGCTGCCGCGAGCAAAGATTTACCCTTGATGCCGAGTTTCTTTTCTCGCTCCGCTACGTATTTGCCGCAGAGGTAATGAAACTCCGCCGTTGACATAGCCTTTTGAAACTCAGGCCCTTCGATAATCTTCCGAAAGAAGGCGTCGGTGTCTAAGAGCACTGAATAATCAAAGAAGATGTCGTAGATACGCACGACCTCTTCATCGCGCAGCGTGATGTCCGAGACCTGCGCGTTGCCCAGATGCATTGAGAGACCGATGCCGAAGTGCGTGTCGTGATAGAGATTCGCGCCCGTCGAGATAATCCAATCAACGAAGCCCGCTTGAATGAGCGGGATGAGCGCGGAGATGCCAAGACCCGCAGGAGTGAGCGCGCCCGTGATTGAGAGGCCAACGGTCACTTCAGGCTCAAGCATCTTCCGTGTGAAGAGATGGCAAGCCTCGCGCAGACGCGCCGCGTTGTAAGCGAGGAACGATTCGTCAACAAGCTCTGCGAGCGTGGTGTATGCGCTGATCGGCGCGGGATCAATGCGCTTGCCGGAAAGAAGCTTGCTTCTCTTTTTTGCCATTATCTCGAATTGCCCTTCTTAGAGTCTTTGTCTGCTCAACAATAAATTAACAGGATGGACAGGATAAACAGGATGAAAGAAATGCTGAACGCGAAATGATGAATGATGAACGAGCAAGCTCTTCGTCTTTCCCCTCCGCGCTCATCATTCCTTGTTTCTTCTTTATCCTGTCTATCCTGTCCATCCTGTTTGAATTCTTCTTTAGTTAACTTCACTCCGTCTGCGCCTGACTCTGCGCTCGCCTGAGCCGCAGGAGATTGACTCTCCGCTCGTCCGCTTCGAGCACTTCAACATCAAGGCCGCGCAGCGTCAGGCGTTCGCCCGAATGCGGCACGCGACCCGATTCGCTGATGACTAACCCGGCGAGGGTCGTGAAATCGTCATCCTCAATCTCCATCTCAAAGAGGCGCTCAATCTTCCCTATCTCGGTCGAGCCTAACACGTCGTAGTAACCGTCGCCTGCTTCGACAATCTCTATAATCTCTTCCTGCGCCGTGTCTTCATCTTCAATCTCTCCGACAATCTCTTCAAGAATATCTTCGACCGTGACCAATCCCGCAACCCCGCCGTACTCGTCAATCACTATCGCAAGCTGCACGTGCGCCTTCTGCATCTCTTTCAACAACTCGTCAACAGGCTTCGTCTCAGGCACTTCATAAATTGGACGCAGGAGCGGAGCAATCGCCACATCCTCTTTACCTTCGGCCCAGTATTGCAACAGGTCGCGCACGTAGATGACGCCTTCGATGTTATCAATCTGGTCCCTGTAAACAGGCAGCCGCGAATACTTAGAATCAATCACCTCGTCGCGCGCCTCGCGCACAGTCGCGCTCATCGGAAGGGCGACGATCTCCGTGCGCGGTGTCATCACTTCGCTCACATGCGTCTCGCCAAACTCCAGAATGTTCTGAATCAACGCGCCTTCATCTTCCTCTAAAATTCCTTCTTCCGCGCCAACGTCTATCAGCACTTGAATGTCATCGCCGTTATCGTCCTCATCCGCGCTCGCGCCCGTCTCCGTCAAATGCTCTTTGCGGCTGAGACGCTCAAACGAACGCCGCCACGGGTCCGCAATCACAGAGAGCAGATGATAGAAAGGACGCACAATCGGAAGAAGCAGGAACAGAGCTTTCTCAGGATTACGAGAAGTGATGAGAAGCGGAATGAACTGCCTGAAAATTCCCGCGATGATGAGGCCACTGAGGAGCGCCGCGACCATCAGGCGTTTCCCTGAAAACCAATCCATCAGGATCATGGTAATCAGCACGGAAAGCGCAACCAGCAAAATCTGTATCGCCGAAGAGATAGCAAAACGAAAGCGCGGGCGATTATCGGAAATCTCTTTCAGGAATGATGAGGTCGTCTCGGAAACATCTTCATCGGAAATCAGACGCCGCAACCCCACGTCGCTCAACTGTCCGAAAGCCATATCAACAGTTGCCAGAAACGTCATCAAGACGAGCAGCAGCAATGCGAATCCTATCTCGATTTCCATAAAAAATGTCATTAGTCAGTTGTCAGTTGTCCGTTGTCCGTTGTTTGCACTAGGCAAGCTGACTGCCTGAAGAACAAACACTCAACTATCCACAGCGAACAACGGACTACGGACAACTGACAACGGACAACTGACCAATTATATTCCAAGTCGGCGACGAAGGCGCACTTCCAGCCGATTCATTTCCCCTTTATCCGTCTCATGGTCATACCCGCACAGATGCAACACGCCATGCAAAATCAACTGCGCCACCTCTTCATCAAACTCAAGGCCATGCTCCGCAGCCTGTCTCGCCGCCTGCTCCACCGAAATCACCACATCCCCCAACATCAACCCTTCCACCTTCTCAAACTCATCCTGCCCCGCCGGAAACGACAACACATCCGTCGTCCCCCCCTTCCCCCGCCAACGCCCATTCAACTCCCGCATCGCCCTATCCGACACAAACACCACCGTCACCCCCGCGCCGCCAGCAGGCGCAACCTTCAAAGCCTTTTCCGCAAACACCCGCCACCGTTCGCAATCAACAGGTATCTTGCGCTGGCGATTGACCACTTCAATCATCACCCGCCTCAAGCATTCTGTCCATCCTCTGCCTGAGCCGGAGGCAAATACAAACTGTTCAGCATCTCCTTCTTTTCATCCGGCGGCATGAAAGCTAATTCCAAACAATCTTGCAGCAAGCGAGTGGCGTTGAGGTAATTCGCCAATCGCACTTCTTGCACTACGGTTAAATTCCAATCATGTCCAATATCCCTATGCTTTATCATCATAGCCTGTAATTTATTTGCAAATACCTGCCACTCTGCGGCGGTGGCTGTGTTAGCTGGCGTAGAGAGATTAGTTAATTCCTTTATAAGTTCTGTTAATCCAAGGTTGCGGTCACGGTCACGATTTTGGGCAAGATTAACGGCGCGGGCGCGGGCGCGGTCACGGTCTTGGGCGAGGTCTTCGGCGAGGGCGCGGTTACGGTCGAGGGTACGGGCGATGTAATTGGAGAAGCCAAGAACACGAGCGAGGGCAAGGTCAAGAGCACAGGAGGGATCAGAAGAGGAGGGTTGGGAGCTAAGGACGTTGTCAAGAACATAATTCTTGCTTGGATAGTAAAGTTCGATAAACAAATAACTCAATCGCGCTAACCAAGGGCTAACTTGATCCAAAGCTGATTTTTTATCCACCCATTCCAATACTGCTCGTAGATTTCTATCATCTTCGAGCAGTTCATCAATACCTCGCCGGAAGATCTTCATAAACGGACAGGCATCCGGCAATAGGCTTGTCGTCAGCAGGAACACTTCACGCCAACGTCTGTCCGGGCAATGCTCTTTGACCAGCCTCTTTAATGTACCTTTTGCAGCGTTGGCAACGATGTATTTAGCCGTAAGATATTCTTGAAAAGTCAGGTGCGAAAAGGAATAGATCTCGCGGGCGCGTTCGACAAAGATGCCGTGCTGTGCCTCAATTGCTTTGAGAATTGCTTCCCCTTCTGTCGCTTCGTCTGTGTCATGCGGCGGAACGTTCTTGACATAATCCGTGATGAGTCTTTCTAGTTCCGCCTGCGGGATGAAATACTCGTTCTTTTCAAACGTCTCTGCCGCGATACGCGACAGCATGTTCTCTTTGTGGCCGAGCGATAGCTTGCGATAAACTTCATCGCGTTTAATCCTGCGCGTAGAATCCCACTTCTTCAGCAGCGCGTCCAACGCTTCCTCGTAAATTTCAACCCGTCGCTGCGGAAAGGTTAGCGTCTCGCTGAAAGCAAGACACAGCAACGTCAAGAGTAACGGCGTGCGTGCCAGATCACGCAATCCTTCGTTGTCGGCTTTTTCAAACTCCGTCAGAAACTTCTTGCAAGTTTCTTCGTCCTTCTCTCCTTCCTTACGAAACCAGTTGCCGACGAATGTTTTAATCTGTATCTTTGTGAAGTCTGCAATCTCAACGTAAGTGAAAGGCTCGAAGGTGTAATCGCTGGCAGCAACGCGGCAGGTGATGAGGCATTGCGTGCGGTCATACTGCTCTACGAACTCTTTCATCCAGCGCACCTGTTGGTCTCTTTGCCCGCTCTCCTGATTGACCTCATCTAGGCCGTCAAAGAGCACAATCGCGTTGCCTGATTTCAATAGTTCTTCAACAAACGGCTGCGCTGCGGGAAAGTTGCAGATGTCAAAACGCTTCGTAATGAAGGGCAGCAACTCTAATTTGGAATCAGACCACTGTTTGAGAGAGACGAAGATGGGAACTTTATCAATCGTCTGCTTTGCAGCTTGAACAGCGATGTATTTGAGGAAGGTTGTTTTGCCCGCGCCCGGCTTGCCTAAGATAAAGAGATTGCCCTTTTCCACCACCAATCTCAGGCCGTTGATTCGTTGCGCGTCCGGCGGCGCGGCTTCCGGGTCTGCTGACATCTGCTTTAATCGCTCAATGTCGAAGCGACCAAAGGCAGTTGGCTTATCCAGCATATAAGCTTCTGTGAAGATGTCATCAAGCGGCACAGGCTCAGCCATGCCCATAATCTGCATCGAGTCGTAGAGCTTGATGATTTTCTTACGGTATTCTTCTGCCGCGTCCTGCCACTTAAACTCGCTCCACTTCTCTTTAGCTGCGCTCGCAGTCTTATCCGTGACGGTCTTGCCGTACTTATCCCAGACCCATGCGCCAGCAGCAATGACAAGTGAAGATATTGGCATATCAAATGTTGCTCTTGCTCGTATGCTCTTCGTAAGCGCGAATAATCATCTGTACGAGGCGGTGGCGCACGACATCTTTGTCGGTGAAATAGACAAACTCGATGTCTTCGACTTTCGAGAGGATGCGTTCCGCTTCGACGAGGCCGCTGCGTTTGCCTGTTGGAAGATCAATCTGCGTCACGTCGCCCGTGATGACGGCCTTTGAGCCGAAGCCGATGCGGGTGAGAAACATCTTCATCTGCTCGCTCGTCGTGTTCTGCGCTTCGTCTAGGATGATGAAGGCATTAGAGAGCGTTCTTCCGCGCATGAAAGCCAGTGGAGCAACTTCGATGATGCGCTTCTCTAAAAGCTTCGTGACGCGTTCGTAGTCAATCAGGTCGAAGAGTGCGTCGTAGAGCGGGCGCAGGTATGGGTCAACCTTGTCCTGTAAATCTCCGGGCAGGAATCCAAGCTTCTCGCCAGCTTCAACAGCAGGGCGCGCGAGCACGATGCGGTCTACATGCTTCTGCATCAAAGCCTGCACGGCCATTGCCACAGCCAAATAAGTTTTTCCGGTGCCCGCCGGACCTATTCCAAAAACGATGTCTTTGTTCTGAATCGTTTCAATGTAACGGCGTTGATTGGCGGATTTCGGCGCAACCTGTTTTTTGCCTGCGGGATTGAAGCGCGCTTTCGTGAAATAGTCGCGCAGTGAATAGGCGCGGTCTTCTGCGATCTGTGCGAAGGCTTCGCGGAGTTCTTTGTCTGTGAAGGTCTTGCCTTCGCTGAAGAGGTCTGCGAAATCTTCGAGGATGCGCTCGACGGTTTCCACGTCTTTGGGGTCGCCGTCAACCGTTAAGTCCTGGCCGCGCGCGTTGATGCGCACGTCTAAGAGTGACTCTAAGTATTTGATGTTCTGGTCGTGGACGCCGAAGAGCGTTTCAAGGCCACGAGGCGGAAGCTCTATCTTCTTCAAAAGGTGGAACAGTCTCCTTGCTGCGGTTTGAAGCTCAAAGCCGCGATTGCGTGTGGATGAGGGTGTTGCAGGGTCTTTTGCATCGTGTGCAGAAGTGACGCTACTACATCGCGCGCGCGGGTGTCAATACGCCGATTTGCTTAAGAAAGAGGCCATTTGCGCTCCTGCGCTCGCCTTGACACTTGCCCGCTCGATACCTATACTTGGTCGCTTGCGCCGTTAGACAAAAATTTGCCTGACGCTGCCTGTGTAAGAGAGAGAATTTCAGAGAAGTTAAGTTTGGACGGAGACGGAAAGTAATGCCTAATCATAAATCAGCAGAGAAGCGCGTGCGCCAGAACGAGAAGCGCAAAGAGATTAATCGCAGCAATCGCGGACGTTTGCGCACCTCTATCAGGAAACTTCGCACAGCGCTCTCAAGCGGCGACAAAGATCAACTCGGCGCTTTGTTGCCGGAAACGATTTCGACGATTGACAAGGCCGTGCAGAAGGGCGTGCTGCACAAGAACGCAGCCGCGCGCCACAAATCGCGGCTCACAGCGCGCGTCAACCAGACGAACGCAAAATAGACCAGCTCTCAACATTTTCAAACACAAGCGAGGCGGACCAGAATGATTTTGGTCCGCCTCGCTTTTTATCTTGAAAGGAGGCGCGGAAGATGAATGACGCAGAAGTAGAGTACGGGGACGCAGGCGAAGTCTGGGAAGTTGTGCGTAAATTCGAGTCGTGCGAATTCGCGGATTCCGAATTCACTCACGGCGCGCATTTGACGGTGGCTCTCTGCTACCTTTCAAGCTTGACGGTCGAGGAAGCGACGGAGCGTATGCGCGTAGGTCTCTTTCGATTTCTGGACCATCACGGCGTTGATCCTAAGAAATACAATGAGACCATCACCCTCTTCTGGATTCGTCTGGTGCGCGGCTTTCTTAAGCGAGCGAATCCGCAACGCACGCTCGCAGACCTTGCCAACGAGTTGGTGCTGACACACGGAGACTCGAAAATAATGTTCCGGTACTACAGCAAAGAGTTGTTGATGTCTGATGAGGCGCGAAAAGCCTGGGTTGAGCCGGATTTGAAGCCTTTTGATTTTTGATTATTGCGACAACTCGCAGATGAGCATTTCGAGTTGAAGGCGCGGGGTGGATTGCGAAGTCTTGATGGCAAGGTCTGCGGCGGCGATGCGCTGAATGCTGCGAGTCAGGGCAAGCGCATCCGTGCGGCGTGCCGTGGCAAGAAACTCTTCGCGCTTGCCGAAAATCCCGACCTGCCTGTAAACGTCATTATTCGGCGCACCGCGCGACATCAACTCTTTGGCGAGCGCAAGCCGGTGATAGTTGCTGGCGATAAGACCGATGAGCATGACAGGCTCTGCGCCGTCATCGAGCAGGCGATGCAGAGTCTGCAAAGCTCTTTGACGATTACGCGCGATGAGTTGATCCGTCAGCTCAAAGTTTGATAGCTCGCGCGAGCGTGGAACGAGCGTGTCAACCATCTGCATCGTGATGAGGCCGGACGAGAGAGCGGCTGTCGCCAGCTTATCCAGCTCGGACGAGAGCTTGCGTACATTGCTTCCCACCAGACCGATGAGAAAGCTCAGAGCGCGTTCTTCAATTCCAATCTTCAAACGCTTCAGATGATCTCTGGCCCACGCCGTCAGCTCTGCGTTCGGGAGCGGCGCAAACTCAACGCTCGCGCAAACGTCCAGCAGCGTCTTGCTCAACTTGCGCCGCTTGTCCAACTCGTCTGCGATAAGGATGACGACGGAAGTTTCAACGGGCCGCGCAACGTAGCGCAGGAGCGCGCCCTCGTCAGCCTCGCGCAGCTTCTGAAAATCCGTGATTCTCACAACGCGGCGCTCGGACATCATCGGAAGCTGCTCGGCGGCGGCAATCGCGTGCTGCACATCTGCGCTCAGCAGACTGAAACTCGATTCGTTAAATTCGCGCAGGGGGGCGTCGCGCAAGACCGTCTCCGCGATGGCGCGTGCAGCATTGTCTCTCAGGTAATCTTCCGTGCCGAAGAGCAGATAGAGCGGCTCAACATGTCCCTGCTTCAGAGCGCGATGCAAATCCGGGCGCGAGAGTGTGCTCATTTTCTTCTCAAAAGATTTCCGGCTTACTTCTCCTGATTGACGCCGAAGCCGTTGACCAGCACGGAGACGATTGATTCCGCGAAGCTGCGCGCGATGCGCTGCACGGCGGGGTCTTCTTCGTTGAAGTAAGAGCGCGGGTCGTTGGCAAATTCAAACTCGCCGCGAAAGACGTAGTTCTGATTATCGTAGAGCACGCGGTTCTCCGTCTGGTCGCGGACGGTGACGGCGGCTGTAATCTCAACTTCAAAAATCCGCGCTCTGCCACTGTTATCGAGCAGCACGCCTGAGAAATTGAAACTCTTGATAACGCCGTCCACCACAGCGTCCGCGCCCTCGCGCTCGCCCTGCACGCGAAGCCCGCGCCCCCTGCGCACAAGCTCTTTGATGACAGCCTCCGTGAAACGATGCTCGATCTTGTAGCGCAGCGCCTTATTCTCAAACGCAGGCACAGCCACCGTGCGGATGTGTGCGGGCAGTTGATTCTTCGTCACAGGCTTGTAGCATTCGGAAGAGCCTGAGACGAAAGCCAGCACGAAGAGGAAAGCCGCCGCGCGCAAAGTTTTTCGAGTTAAAGTCATCTTCAGTTTCTCCACCAGAGAGCCGTGGCTACAGTGCCCGTCAAGAATGAGCGCACAGCCTAAGAAGTTTATTGATGAATGTCAAAGGCGACGCAGAAACCTTTGCAGCTTTCAGCCGAATAAATCTTTGAGAAAATCTTTTGCGCCGTTTGGACCAGTTATTTCCAACCAGACGGGTCTGTGGCCTGCTTCTATGATCAGTTTGAAGTTGAGAAAGGGACAGCATTGCCTCTCAAGACTCACGAGATTAAACAGTTCTTTCAACCAGAGATCGTCTGATGGGAAGAGATAACCATAGCCATCGGCAAGCTCTTTAACTTCCAGCACGGCAGCTTTCGCTTTTTCCAACACCAGACTTCTACGCGCTTGAAGCTCCGCCTCCGTCAGGCTACATGCAACGGGTAAGCTCAACTTGTCCATCCAGCCACTCCTGTTTGGAAGGCGGCATATTATCATCAAGGTCGAGCGTGTAAGGGAACGGTAACGAAGAGCGGATTACCGGGCTTGACTGCAACGCGATAGATAGTTTGCGGCGTAGGCTCTCCCTGCGTTAACTGTCTTCCGTTGACGCGGCTCGCAGACTGTTCTTCCGCCGTCCATGACGCGCCCGCACCCTGTTCCATCTCAAAAAGCTCTGCTTCCGCGCTCCATTGTCTCTCCAAAGTGGAAAACAGCACGGGCGTGATGAGCAGAGGCAATTTGCCAATCTGAAAATCTTTGAGCGGCTGCGGGGTGACGATGAGCGTCAGAAGCTCGCCCACGTAGCCCGCGTGCTGAGAGTTTAGAGTAAAGTATGGCGGATCGTCTTCCTGTCCGGGAACGTCAACAAGCTCTCCGGCCTTCACACGGTTGTTTCCGTTGCGCGTGCGTGTCGTGGGGAAGATCAAAAGGGCATCGCCCATCGCTCCGTCTTTATACTGCTCGCGGTCAATCACGTAAAGATACCCTTCGCGCGGCGACTCGATGCTGAGCCGCACTTTTTCGCCAACTTTAAGTTGCGCGCCTGATTCAACGCGCACAGGCGTTAAGGAAGAGTTGTCGCCGCCCCCGGGCACAATAATCTTTGGACCAGTATCAGACAGCGTGGACGGGCGCAGTTGCCAGACGGTGATGCCGACCTCTTCGACCGATGCGACCGATTCGACCGGAGGTCTTTTAAATAGAGCAGGAGATTTGCGTAGCGTTGAAGTTGGAGGGGGAGGAGCAGCCAGATTCCCGTATGCGTTTTGGATCGCGGTCCAACGATAAACACGTCGTCTCTTTTTACTGTTGGATTCCTGCGCCACGCTCTGCGGCGATGTTTTAGCTCCTCCGGCAACATGTGTGATGGCCGGTGAGGCCGGACGATTTTTTGTAAAGTCCTCGGAGGTAATCTCGCGCGACTTGGTTTGCGGCTCCTGCGCCCGCGCTACAGTTTGCCATCCGAGCAAGAGCAGCAGCGCCGTTGCAGATATAACTGCTATGCGAAGCAAGCGAGTCGCCCTCAAGTCTATCGCCGCGATGTGTCCGGCATCTTCTCTCAGATCCATTTTCAATTCCTCCGATAGTCCTGACGCTTGCCGTCTATCTTCTCACGGCAACGGGAAAATCCGGTACGGTTTGCGGAGAGATCATCGTCGGATGTTGCCGCCCTTTGGTCAACTCCTTAACGCGCTCCGAGATATACAGGTTAAGCATGGCGTAAGTGATGCGGCCCGTGCTGCCGAC
>JBAWGU010000698.1:0-5491 GCA_049593215.1 Pyrinomonadaceae bacterium | reverse complement strand
ACCCGCCCGCTACCGCAGGCGGTTCTGACATGGATGCTCTGGTCAGCAGTCGCACTCAATCGCAAACCGCTATAAGCTTCACTTCAAGGCGGCGCTTGCAATCTTTTCGCCCTCATCTAAAAAGGCTTCCGCTTTTGCAATCGAAGTCGCTTCCGAATAGATGCGCAGCACAGGCTCCGTACCGGATTGACGGAACAGGAGCCACGATTCATCTTCAAACAAGAGCTTGGTTCCATCCAGAGTTTCGACGCCGATCACTTTCTCTCCATTCACCGTCGCGGGCGAATCAGATGAGAGAGCTTTGACAAGCTCTATGCCTTGAGCGACGGGCATGTGTATGTCGCAGCGTCTGAAATAAAATTCGCCGAACTCTTTGTGCATACGCCGCACCATCTCTGAAGGGGAGACGCCTGCCGTGACGAGAGCTTCGAGCAGGAGCAGGCAGTTTAAGATTCCGTCGCGCTCAGGGATGTGGCCTTTGACTCCGATGCCGCCGGACTCTTCCGCGCCGATGAGTATGTCTTCAGCGAGCATCAACTCTGCGATGTACTTGAATCCGATGGGCGTTTCATAGAGTTTGAGATTGTGAGCGTCAGCGATGCGCTTAGTTAAAACGGATTGTGAGAAAGTGCGAACGACTCCGCCCGTCATACGCCGTTCACGCGCCAGATGAAGCAGCAGCAGAGGCACAATCTCGTGCATCGTCATCGTCTCGCCGCGCTCGTTGACTGCGCCTAGACGGTCAGCGTCGCCGTCCGTCGCAAGGCCAATCAGCGCGCCGCGCTCTACGACACTCCGTTTGAGCGGGCCGAGATTGCGATCAATCGGCTCAGGTGCGACGCCGCCAAAGAGCGGATCGCGCTCGCCACGAATCGTCTCAACTTTAAGCTCTCCGTCCTTCAGAAAACTTTCAACCCAACGCCCGCCTGAGCCGTGCATCGAATCAACAATCACACTTCCTTGCGTTCGCTTGACACGTTCCAAATCAACGTAAGCAGCAATCTGCTGGCGATAGCTGGCAACGGCGTTCTCTAATTTCTCGTTCAGAGATTGTGTCGCATCTCCCGTTAAAATCTTTCGCTCAACGGGCGCGGCATCAACGCGCTTTTCAACTTCTTTGGTAGTCTCAGGCGCGGCGCTTCCGCCCCACGGAGCTTTAATCTTGAAGCCATTGAACTCGGGCGGATTGTGTGAAGCTGTGATGACGATGCCGCCAACGGCGCGCTCTTCACGCGCAGCCCATGAGACGAGCGGGGTCGGGACACTTTCGGAAAAGAGCGCGACGCGAAAACCGTTGCCTTCTAAAATTTCGGACGTGCGCGCGGCAAACTGCTCGGAGAGGAAACGCCTGTCGTAGCCAATGACGACGAAAGGTTGATGCGCATCGCCAAGACGATTAGAGAGAATCGGGTCTGTGTTCTCGCAGGTCCAATCTTTGAGGTAGCTCGCGTAGGCTTGAGCGACTCTTTCGAGATTGGCGAAAGTGAAATCCTCTGCGATGACTGCACGCCAGCCGTCAGTGCCGAAGCGTATCTGCGCCTGTGGCTTCTGCTCAAGGCTCACTGTAGTGAGCCTCCCGTCTGTGTGTAATCCGTGAGCGACGTTTTATCGCCGAGCACTGCGCCTGCGCCGACTTGAGCGGAACGCCCGATGTGGCAGCCGCGTCCGACAATCGCGTCGAAGACCTGAGCGTTTGCGCCGACGCGCGTGTGCGGCCAGATGATTGAATTTTCAACGCGAGCTTTCTCTTCAACAAAGCAGCCCTGACCGATGACGGAGTTGATAATCTGCGCGCCCGGCTTGATTGTGCATTCGTCGCCGATCATCGAGGCGTCGTCAATCTCCGCGACCGTCGCGGCATCGAAATTTCCTTTGCGCTCTTTGATGTGTATGCGCCCGACGCGATTAGCGAGCAGGTCTTGATGCGCTTGCAGATAACGCGCGGGCGTGCCGATGTCCATCCAGTAAGTTTTCTGCGGCACGTGCGCGTAGAAAGGCTCGCCGCGCTCTAAGAGGGCAGGGAACAGGCCGTACTCGAAAGAATAGTTCTCGCCCGCCGGAATCATTTCGAGGACTTTCGGCTCAAGCACGTATGTGCCAGCGTTAATCGTGTTGCAGGTAATCTCTTCCGCTTTCGGCTTCTCAAGAAAGCGGCGAATGCGCCCGTCCGTTTCAGTCTCAACCAGACCGTATGCGCTCGGATTCTCGACGGGAGTGAGCACGACTGTTGCGGTCGCTTTGCGTTCCGTGTGCTGGCGTATGACTGTTTTAAGGTCAAGGTCCGTCAGGATGTCGCCGTTGAAAACAACGGTCGGCTCGTGCAGATGCTCTTCTGCAAATTTGTATGCGCCAGCAGTGCCCATCGGTTGAGCTTCGACGGTGTAGCGAAGGTTGACGCCGAAGTCTGAGCCGTCGCCGAGTAGCTGCTCAATCTTCTGCGGCTGATAGGAGAGCGAGAGCGTAATGTTGGTGATGCCTGCGCGGCGCAGAGTATCAATTTGATAAAGAAGAAACGGACGATTGCAGATCGGCACAATCGGTTTCGGCGTATAGACTGTGAGCGGACGAAGGCGCGTGCCCTTGCCGCCAGCGAGTATCAATGCTTGCATGATTTTTGAGTCTTAGGTGACGGGTGACAGGTGATCAGAAAAAACAATCGCTTCACACTTTTTGATGATGATAAGAACGTGTGGGAGTCTAACATTCAGACAAGAGGCTTTTCAAATTGACGAAGGAATCAGTTGCTTGACACTCATCTATGCCAACGTATAATCGATATAACAGCTTAGTGAATGGTAAATAGTAAATGGTGAATAGACGAACGGCTTTTCCATTTACCATTTACCATTCACCAGCTTGTCTTTTAAGGAGTGAGTCATGGCAGAGAGAAGAGAAGCGGTCATCATTAGCGCGGTGCGGACGCCGACGGGAAAGTTTCAAGGGGCTTTGAAAGGTTTCGCGGCTACAGAGCTTGGCGCGATGGTGGTGCGCGAGAGCGTGCGGCGAGCGGGCGTCGAGCCAAAAGATGTTGATGAAGTGATTATGGGTTGCGTGATTCAGGCGGGGCTGGGTCAGAATCCTGCGCGACAGGCTGCGCTCAAAGGTGGAATACCGTTTGGCGTCTCTGCCGTGACGATAAACAAAGTCTGCGGCTCCGGTCTTAAGTCTGTGATGATGGCTGCGCAGGGAATTCAACTTGGCGATAGCGAGATGGTTGTCGCGGGCGGCATGGAATCAATGAGCAACGCGCCGTACCTGCTCACGAAAGCGCGCGAAGGTTATCGTCTGGGCAACGGCGAGCTGGTTGACGCGATGATTCAAGATGGGCTGTGGTGCGCGTTTGAAAATTATCACATGGGCAACACAGGTGAAGTCGTTGCCGACCGTTATCACGTGACGCGCGAAGAGCAGGACGAGTATGCTCTGAACTCTCATCGTAAAGCGGCGGCTGCGACGAAGGCCGGAAAGTTCAAAGACGAAATTCTGGCGATTGAGATTCCGCAGAAGAAAGGCGATCCCGTCATACTCGATTATGATGAGACGATTCGTGAAGATACTTCAATCGAAGCGCTGGGCAAATTGAAACCTGCGTTCAAGAGAGATGGCGGCACGGTCACTGCGGGTAATGCTCCGGGCGTGAATGATGGAGCGTCTGCGGTTGTGGTGACTTCGCTTGAGCGCGCACGCGAGTTGGGCGTTGAGCCGATGGCGCGCATCGCCGCGCAGGCGACTTCAGGCATTGAGCCTGAGCTTGTGATGATGGCTCCCGTGGAAGCGATTCGCCGCGTGGTCAAGAAAGCCGGATGGTCTCTGAACGAAGTTGACCTCATCGAACTCAACGAAGCTTTTTCAGTTCAGGCAGTCGCCATAACAAAAGAGCTTGAGCTTGATCCGAAGAAGGTCAACGTCAACGGCGGCGCAGTTGCTCTGGGCCACGCAATCGGGCAATCGGGTTCGCGCCTGTTGACAACGATGCTGTATGAGATGAAGCGCAGGGATGTGCATAGAGGCTTGGCTGCGCTCTGTCTTGGCGGCGGAAACGCTGTGGCAATGGCTGTCGAGAGATAAGGCGAATCAAGCAAGCGATTACTATAGGGAGAGTTCTAAAAAGTTATGACTGCGCAAGAACACAACAGGATGCTGGGGATTTTCTATGCAGTGTATGGCAGCTTACGGCTCGTCGGCCTGCTCTTCACTGTGATACTGGTCCCGTTCTACGTCAACATGTTTGCGCGTATGCCGGGGGGCGCGGCAGATTTTCCTGTCGGCTTAATCTGGACAATCTTAATTGTCACGGGCGTCCTGAGTCTCGTGTTCGGGGCCATAGACCTGACCGCCGCATACGGGATACTGAAGCGAAAGCCCTGGGGTAAAACAATGGGCATCGTGGCTTCCATTCCGGCGCTGCTCGGCGTCCCGCTCGGCACAGCGTTGGGAATTTACGCGCTCTGGTTTTTCAACGGCGTAGGCAAATCATATTACGAGAAGCCACAGCAGCAATGGATGCCTCAAGGTGAATTGCGCGATGCGGACGCAAGAGCGAGTTGGGATACATACTCAAGTCAGCGCAAGAGCGAGTATGTGCCGCCACGAGAGCCGCCGAACTGGCGTTAGTAAAAATTTCTGACGGAGTGAACTCTGGCTTGAGCGAAACGATTGGCGTTATTGGCGCGGGAACGATGGGCAACGGCATCGCGCAGGTCTTTGCCCGCGCCGGTTATAGCGTTGTGCTGCGCGATGTCAAAGACGAGTTCCTGCAACGCGGCATGTCCGCGATTGACCGGAGCCTTCAACGCGACGTTGACAAAGAGCGTCTCAAAGAAGATGAGAAGCGCGCTATCGTGGAGCGGATACGCACGACGACTGAGTTGGATGCGCTCGCAAGTGCGAGCCTCGTCGTCGAAGCTGTGACAGAGAATTTTGAAGTCAAGGCCGAAGTCTTTCGCGCTCTTGATAAACTGACGCAGCCTGCAACGATTCTCGCTTCCAATACTTCTTCAATATCAATCACGAAACTCGGCGCAGCTACATCAAGGCCGGACAAAGTTATCGGGATGCACTTTATGAATCCCGTGCCCGTGATGAAGCTCGTCGAGATTATTCGCGGCATCGCCACTTCGGATGAGACTTACGCGCGGGTTCATGCGTTGACGGAAGAGCTTGGAAAGACGCCGCTCGAATGTCAGGACTCGCCGGGCTTCGTTTCCAATCGCGTGCTGATGCCGATGATTAACGAAGCCATCTTTGCGCTCTACGAAAGCGTTGCTACGCGCGAGAGCATTGACGGCATTATGAAGCTTGGGATGAATCATCCGATGGGGCCGCTCGCGCTCGCAGACTTTATCGGCTTAGACGTATGCCTCGCCATTATGAATGTGCTCTACGACGGACTCGGCGATCCGAAGTACAGGCCGTGCCCGCTCCTCAAGCGATACGTTGATGCAGGCTGGCTCGGCAAAAAGAGCGGGAGAGGGTTTTACGAATACTAGAG
>JBAWGU010000697.1:0-3210 GCA_049593215.1 Pyrinomonadaceae bacterium | reverse complement strand
AAACACGAAACTAAAATCCTTATGAACACACTGACCCTCGATCACGTCACCAAAAGTTTCGATGAATTTGTGGCGGTCAACGACCTGAGCCTGAGCGTGAGAGCCGGAAGAATCTTCGGCCTCATTGGTCCAAACGGCGCGGGTAAGACGACCACCATACGCATGATTGTCAACATCACCGCGCCCGACACAGGCCGCATCGAACTCTTCGGCAAACCCATCAGCGAAGAAGCTCAGGACCGCATAGGCTATCTGCCGGAAGAGCGCGGCCTCTACAAAAAGATGAAGGTGGGCGAGCAGTTGCGATTCTTCGGCGAGCTGAAGAACGTGCATGGACGCAAGGCGGAAGAGAGCATTGATCGCTGGCTTGAGCGACTGAAACTCTCCGAATGGAAGATGAAGAAGGCGATGGAGCTGTCAAAAGGGATGCAGCAGAAAATCCAGTTCATCACCACCGTCATGCACGATCCAGACCTGCTCATCCTTGACGAACCCTTTTCCGGCCTTGACCCGATTAACGTCGAGCTTCTGAAAGAAGTCGTGCTGGAGTTGAAAGCGGCTGGCAAGACCATCATCTTTTCCACGCACCAGATGGAGACTGCCGAAAAACTCTGCGACGACATCTGCATGATTAACCGCTCGCACAAAGTTTTGGACGGCAGCCTGCGCGAAATTAAAAGCAGGGCTGGCATGAACACTGTTGCGCTGCGCTTTGAAGGCGGAGACGGCGTGCTTGATGACCGTAGTTTAGTGAGCAAGGTCGAGCGGCACAGCGATGAGGTTGAAGCTCTGCTCGCAGAAGGCGCAGACCCGCAGCAGCTTTTGCGACGTTTGGTTGACGGGGGCGCGCGCGTGACAAAGTTTGAGTTGGTCGAACCGAGCCTCAACGACATCTTCATTGCAAAGGTTGGTGAAGACAAATGAACAAGTTCCTCGCCGTCATCAAGCGCGAATATGTGCAACGCGTGCGCTCAAAGATGTTCATAGTGATGACTGTGCTCGGCCCCTTGATGATGGTGGTCTTCACGGTCGTGCCCGCGCTCATCTTCGGCATCAAGGCCGGAGGCCCGACGCGCGTCGCCGTTGTGGACCTGAGCGGCAGGATGTACGAGCGCGTGCGCGATTCGCTCCTGAGAGATGAGAACAGGGAAGAAGAGGCCGCGCGGCAGAAGGTGGATGTCAACAAGGCTATCAGTCCGAATGCGAATGATCGCGTCGAGCAGGTAGCCAAAGCTGGCAAGCCTACTTACGCAGTCGAACAGGTTTCCACAGCCGGACGCTCCGAAGAAGAGATTAAGAGCGAATTAAATCGCCGCGTCGAAGGCGGTCAACTTGACGGCTACATCATCATCCCTGCCGACATTTTGACAAAACGCGAGGCGATCTATTATGCGCGCAACGTCGGCGACATGTTCACGCGCGGCGAGATAGAAGACCGCTTGAGCCGCGCCGTCAGCGACCAGCTTCTCGAAGAGCACAACATCAGCCAGAGCCTCTTGCGCGACATCAACGAACCCGTTCACTTGAGTGGAAGGAAAGCCGGAGCGCGCGGTGAAGAAGGAGGCTCGGATAATCAATTCTGGTTTGTCTTCGCGTGCGGCTTTCTAATCTACATCACCATACTGATGTACGGCCAGACGATTCTCGGCGCGGTGATTGAAGAAAAAGAGACGCGCATAGCGGAAGTGTTGTTCTCTTCCATGCGCTCATTTCCTCTGATGATGGGCAAGTTAATCGGCGTCTCGCTGGTGGCGTTGACGCAGTATGCGATCTGGGGATTGGCCGTCGCAGTCTTTGCGCTCTACGGGGCGAGCGCGCTCGCATCCAGAGGAATGGATGTCTCGCTCCCGCATATTCCTTTGATGCTGGTCCTCTATTTAGTCGTCTTCTTCCTGCTCGGCTACTTTATCTACGCGACCTTTTACGCGCTCGTCGGCTCAATGGTCACGACCACGCAGGAAGGCGGGCAGCTTTCCCTGCCGGTCATCTTTCTGCTGGTGATGGGATTCTATCTGGCGTTTCCGGTGATTCGCAGCCCTGATTCGTCCTTCGCTTTCTGGGTTTCGATGGTCCCGTTCTTCTCGCCGATTACGATGCTCGTGCGAATCGTGACGCAGACGCCGCCGTTCTGGCAGATTGCGCTCTCGCTCGCCATAGGCTTCGGGACAGTGGTGCTGCTTGTCTGGCTCGCCGCGCGCGTCTATCGCGTAGGCATGTTGATGTACGGCAAGCGCGCCTCCATCCCGGAAGTGTTGCGCTGGATCAGGCAGGCTTGAGAAAGCTTCTTTGAGCGATTTGAAGAGACGCTTCCCCTATCTATTTCTATGAGCATCGAGATTGAAAAAAAGTATCGCCTGACACGAGAGCAGCGCGAGCGCACGCTCAAGCGTCTGGGCGAAATCGGCGCGACTCATGTATGCGACGAGTTTGAAGAGAACACGCTCTACACCGGCGGCCAACTTCATTTGAAAGCTTGCGTCCTGCGCCTGCGCCGCGTGGGAGGGCACGCCACGCTCACCTACAAAGAACGCTTCCCTTCAATCTCCGGCATCAAGCATCAACGCGAAGACGAAACGCGCATCGAAGATGCCGAAGCGATGGCAGCAATCCTGGACGCGCTCGGCTTCAAGCCCGCTCTGGTTTACGAGAAACGCCGCGCAACATGGCGCGTGGCCGATACGGAAGTCGTCGTTGACGAACTCCCCTTCGGACTCTTCCTCGAAATCGAAGGAGAAGAGCAGGCGATTATCGAAACTGAAAAATTGCTGGGCCTCAGCGATGCGGAAGTTGAAATGGAGACTTATCCTCAACTGACGGGCCAGCACGGAAAGAGAAGAGGAGAGATAATCGAAGCTCGCTTCGCAAAGCAGTCTTGAAAGAGATGCTTATTGCTCGATGGACGGCGGTCTCTGCGCTTCAAACTCCACATCAAGATAGACCTCGCTCAATGACAAAACGCAATCGAGCGTCGGCAGTTGCAAAGTATCTGCTAACGAGTTTACCTCGCAGTAGCTCCACGAACCGTCGCGCTGTTTGACGTATTGCGTAACGTGCGGGCGATGCTGCGCAATCAGCAGATACTCGCCAAAGCTTGGAATAGATTTGTAGTAAGTAAACTTATCTCCACGATCAAAAGCTTCCGTCGTCGGCGAAAGCACTTCGACAATCAGCGTTGGGTTCGTCAGCGTTTCTACGCCACCAATACTTTCG
>JBAWGU010000696.1:0-7249 GCA_049593215.1 Pyrinomonadaceae bacterium | reverse complement strand
AGCTACAGCCCATTGCAAACCGCAATAGTAGCGAAAAGTAGTGGGCCAATAGTGTGTTGATGCTCTTTTTGAGCCAACACACATGCAGCTTCTTCGCACCGTCAACACACTAATGCGCCACTCTGAGGTCACTCACATCAGGCCCACTAACGAACCATCTTTTCGAGCAGATGAGTAAGCGCTTCTTCAGGATCAGAGCAGAGACCCGAGTGGGCAGGTGAGGTCTGAATGATTGTGCTGCGCGGCGCGACGAGCCAGTGGAAACGTGCTCGTTGCGGCAACTTGCTAATCGGACCAGCCTCCGCCCCACCAGCACAGATCACGGGAATCGTTTCCAGATAGCCCTTGATAGTGAGAGGGTCAAGCGTGTGATCGAGGGCGGCGAGGCGTTGCGGGTTCAGCTCAATCAAAGCCTTGAGAAAACTCTGTGAAGGGCAGGAGACGATTACACCCGCGTTGATAAACTCCTCACGCTCCACACGCGGCACAACCCGGATAATGGCATAATCAAAGGTAGAGAGATCGGGCACTGCGCGCCTCCTCCGCAAAACTTCGCGGCATCTCTAAACGCTTGAGAAGATATTCGACGTAAGCAGACCGTTGCTGCTCGATGTCTGAAAACAGAGGCTCATTGCCGAGCCACTCTTCGGGAATCAGTTTGATAATGTTATGAATCACCTCGGGCGTGAGTCGCGCGCTCAGCTCAGCATCCGCTTCAGAAATAGAATCAGCAAGTGGCAGGAGGACGTGCTCGCTGATCTGCGCAAACGGTCTGCGGCTGCGCTCCGGATAATCGGGCGTCCAGGAGTGGTGAAAGTAGAGCGCGGCTCCGTGATCAATCAGCCAGAGCTTGCGATGCCAGACCAAGATATTGGTGTTGCGAAGCGTGCGGTCAACGTTTGTCGTGTAGGCATCGAACCAGACAATAGCCGACGCCAGTGCTCCATCCGGTTTCTGTATCAACGGGTCAAACGTGATAGATCCCGGCAGGTAGTCGAGGGCAAGGTTCAATCCGGCGCTCGCCTTGATCAGGTCTTGAATCTCCGGGTCAGGCTCAGTGCGTCCCAGCACGGGGTCCAGCTCGACGAAAACAATTTCAGGTACGGGCAGCCCCAAAGCGCGACCAATCTCGCCCGCCACTAATTCTGCGATGAGCGCTTTCGGCCCCTGCCCCGCGCCCCTGAACTTCAGCACGTAGAGTCCATCGTCATCAGCCTCGACGATAGCCGGAAGCGATCCGCCCTCTCGCAGCGGAGTCACATATCTGGTGGCGGTGACCGTTCTCAGATTCATCTTACAAGCAGGCATGATAACATCATCGAAATTGCGTTAGAACTCTTAAACGTGTGGCTCTCCACAGAGGTGGTCTGGTGAAGCCGTCTCGGTTCAGTCTAAATCCTCTGTGGCTCTCCCCGTACAATGGATGCGTCTTTCACAGGTATCCTCAAAAGGAATGGTCATTCGCGTGCGTTAATGTTTATCTTTTGATCCGGCAGAGAAAATTTTAAAAGGAATTTGCCAGACAACTGTTCATGCTCACTCAACTAAAACACGAATTGATAAAGCTACTCCGCTCGAAAAGCTTTTATCTCTCTTTTGTCGCTCTCTCAGGGTTTATCGGATTGATGCTCTGGGGCTTCTACTCATACGCGGAGCGCAAGACAGGAGGGCAGGCGACAGAGCAATTCAAATACACTTACGAATCGAAGAGCTATTTTAACGGCCTGACCTTCGCGCTCTACTCTCTCATCTTCTCTTTCAGCCTGCTCATCCCCATCTTCGTGGCGATGATGGCGGGCGGGCAGATTGCGGGCGAGGCTCGCGCGGGAACGCTTCGTATGATCTGCGTGCGTCCCATTTCGCGCGTCTCGATCTTTCTTTCAAAATTCATGGTGGCCGCGCTCTACACCTACCTCCTGATGGCTTTCTTCATCGGACTAAATCTGCTGGTCGGGTTGCTCTTTGTCGGTTGGGGCAATCTGGAGATGTATCCGGGGCCGCTCAATCTGGTTGACGAGCCGGGCAGAATTATGCGCGACGAAGCGTTGTGGCGTTTCGCTTATGCGAGCCTTACGGGGACATGGGCGCTGCTGGTCGTAGCCGCGATTGCGATGCTCTTCTCCGTTCTCTTCGAGACGCCAGTGATGGCAACCATCGCAACTGTTTCTCTCTACCTCATCTTTTACATCATCGGGCGCATAGAATTTTTCGAGCACCTGCGGCCCTACTTCTTTACTACGGACATGGACTTCTGGCGTGATGTGTTCAAGCCGGAAATCCCCTGGCGCAGTCTCTATCATTACGGGAGCGTGTGCGGGGCTTACATCTTCGGCGCGCTGCTGGCCGCGATGTTGATTTTTGATCGAAAGGATATTACCAGCTAAAGATGTGGGCGAAGATACTAACGGCTCTTCTCTTCGCTGTGATGCTCGGCAGCGCGCTCCATTTTCAGCCTGTGCGTGAACGCGCTCTCTCTGCGGCGCGCGCGCAGAACGGCACACACCTGCGCTTGATGACCTGGAACATAGGTTACGCAGAGCTTGAGGACGATACGCGTGCGCAGACGAAGGATTTGAAAGCGGTGGCTGAAACTATCCTGAGTCACGAACCGGATGCTGTGGCCTTGCAGGAGTTGACGGGCGCGGATCAACTCAAAACGCTGCTCGGTTATCTGGGCAGGCGCTATCGCGGCGCGGTGGCTTCTCAAGCAAGCGGCGCGGATCGAGTTGAAGCAGTGCTTATCAAGAATCACAACGCGCAGTTTGAAGACGTAGCGTGCGACGGAAAGTATGCCGCGAGCGTCACCTTTCATCTCAAAGAGGAGCTGCCTGAGATCGTGCTTATCAGCGCGCACGCGGATGCCTTCAGCGCGGCTCGACGCAGGGTTTACACGGGCGAAGTAGTTGATTGGACGCTCGCTCGTCCCGCCTCTTCGCTCATCTTTATCGCCGGAGATTTTAATTTCGAGCTGGCGGTGGGTGATGAGTCGCATCTCTATACAGACAATCTGAAGCACGATAGTGAGGCATACAGTTATCTCTTGAAATACTTTCGTGATTTGGGGCGCGATGCGGGCGATACGGCGATTAACGACCGCCGGATAGATTACATTTTCGGGCCGCAGGAGAAAGTCGTGCTCAGGCGCGCGGAAGTATTGAGGAGCGCAGCCGTGGGGCGCATGGATCATTGGCCTGTGCTAATCGAAGTGGAATTGTAAGCCGGGCCTTTACCTTAATGTAATCGAGATGAGAGCTTGTTGGCGATGATGGATGTTGTCTTAGAGACTCTGGGGTTAGCCAAAAAGTACAGGGGGCGCGTTGTCGTTGACGATCTCTCTCTGACGGTAGAGCGCGGCGACATCTTTGGTTTTCTGGGCCAGAATGGTGCAGGGAAATCTACGACCCTGCGTATGATACTGGGATTGGTGCGTCCGACGCGTGGGCGCGTGCTTCTGCTCGGGTCAGACATTTCCCGAAATCTTTTGCGCGCGCTCAAGCGCGTCGGCGCGATTATCGAAGCGCCTGCTTTTTATGACAATCTATCGGGTCGGCAGAACCTGCGTATGTTTGCGGAGTTGTCGGGCGGAGTTAAGTCAGGGCAGTTGGAAGCGGCGCTTGAGACAGTGGATTTACGTGACCGCGCCGGAGACCCCGTGCGTATCTATTCTCATGGAATGCGCCAGCGTCTTGGTATCGCGCAGGCGCTCTTGCCTGATCCTGAATTTATTATTCTGGACGAGCCGACAGACGGGCTTGACCCACAGGGCATCCATGAGATGCGTTTATTGATTCGCCGCTTGCGAGACGAAAGGGGGCTGACCATCATGCTCTCAAGCCATCTGCTCTATGAAGTTGAGCAGATATGTAATCGCATTGCGATTATCAATGAAGGTCGTTTGCTGTATCAGGGAGAGATAGAAAAGCTGATTGCGAAAGACAAAACTATCAAATTGATTGTTGACCGCGCGGAAGAAGCTTACAAGCTCCTGTCAAATCAAACGGCGCTCACAGTCAATCATAATGGCGGGCAAACGCTCTACTTGCAGATGGCTGAAGAGCAAGTGCCGACTATCAATGCCTTGCTTGTCGAGCGCGGCTTTCGCGTAATGGAACTGACGCCGCAAAGGGAAACTCTGGAACAAGTGTTTTTACGTCTGACCAATAAACGGGTAAGCGAAACAAGGCCGACGGCTTAGCGATGAGCGCAGTGATAAAAGAGATGAGGGTGTGAACGCACGCGGCCAGCAAGACTGGGCTGCAAGAGTCAACTATATCGCGTCCCTGAGCGGCTTAATACAAAGTTAGGCGTTAGCGATTGTGGCGCTTTAGAAGTATCTCATCGTGGTCTGGAGAGAATCGAAAGATGTTAGATCAACACACAGCCTTTATCGGATCAATCCCTGAAAACTATGATCGCTACTTAGGCCCGGCCTTATTTGAGCCTTACGCTTCCGATATGGTCGAGCGCCTAAATGTCTCGGAAGGCGCATCCGTGCTGGAACTGGCATGTGGGACGGGCATTGTGACGCGCCGCTTGCGCGACCACCTCCCACCCGGCGCAAGGCTTGTTGCCACCGACCTGAATGAAGCAATGATTGGCTACGCCGCCCGAAAGTTTAGACCTGATGAAGCTGTTCAGTGGAAGCAAGCCGATGCGACTGCTCTACCGTTCGCTGATGAGTCATTTGATGCGGTGGTGTGCCAGTTTGGATTAATGTTTGTCCCGGATAAGGAAAGAGCTATTCGTGAGGCGTATCGAGTGTTGAAACCGGGCGCTCATTTTCTCTTTAGCGTGTGGGATGCTATCGAACACAACGACCTCGCCCACATTGCTCACACAACCATCTCAACATTCTTTGAGCATGACCCGCCAAATTTCTATGAAGTCCCATTCTGTTTACACGATCCTGAAGCAGTCCGGTCGCTTCTGACGGCAGCAGGGTTTAGGGATATAAAGTCTTCACTACTGGCGCTGCCATCTATTAGCCCGTCAGCATTAGAGGCGGCACAGGGACTGGTTGAAGGGAATCCTGTGATCGTTGCAATTAACGAACGTCGCCCCTCGGATGTCTCGAAGATTGTAGCCGCTGTGGCCGAAGCAGTTGCCGCCCGTTGTGGAGATATGCCTGTGCGTGGCAGGATGCAAGCGTTCGTCTGCACAGCGGCGCGATAGCCTTTCATCGAGAACTTGACCGTACCGCAGTTGTGCTCGCGACCGATGTCCGGCGTTATGCCCGGACAGTGTTGACGAGCTATCAAGGTGATCGTTCATCATATGGATTACGACACAACTGACATATCAGTATCGACTCTGATAGAGTAACAGCTTCTATGACGGGCTTTGGGCAGACTCTGAAGAATGTTAATCTGCGTCAGGTGCGCTCTGAGGACGAGCCGTTCCTATTCAAGCTCTACGCCAGCACACGCGCTGAAGAGCTTGCCGCAGTCCCCTGGAGCGAAGAGCAGTTGGAAGCTTTCCTGCGGATGCAGTTTACTTCGCAACAGCGCAATTACGATGCTCAGTATCCGCAGGCAGAGCATCATATTATTCTGTACGACGATGTGGCCGCAGGAACTGTCAGATTCAATCAGACGGAAGATGAAATACATCTGATTGACCTTGCTCTGCTGCCGGAATATAGAAACATCGGAATAGGAAGCTCGGTTCTCAAAGAGTATTTAGCAGAAGGCAGGCGTTCGGGCAGAGTCGTCAGCTTGCACGTGCTAAAGACCAACCGTGCAATCAGGTTCTACGAGCGCCTGGGTTTTTCATTCGCCGGAGAGGATGGCGCGTACTTGCTGATGTTGTCGCGTCCACGAGCAAGTGAAGAAACTTGAAACGCCGCGCGCCTTGAGCCTGCTCGCCATCGCTGGTGCAGAAGCATTCATGACAGACAGATTTATGAAGTTGAATTTTGGAAGCTCATCTCTTGAGGTCGGAGGATTCGAGTAGTGACGGAAAGATTAGAGAAAGCGGTTTTTGCCGAAAACCTGAATACCAAATTTATTCTTCGCCCTGATGACGAGCAGGTCGTCGAGTTGGAGTTGACCAACATCAAGGAGATCGAATCTGCGCCGGGTCAGGAACAGTTCGCGCTCCATTTTCGCGGCCCCGGAAATGTTTATCTACCGCAACGCATCTACCCGCTCGAACACGAGCACATGGGAGCCATCTCGCTCTTTCTTGTGCCAACCGGGCGCGACGAAAACGGATACATCTACGAAGCCGCATTCAATCGCTTCATCAAGTGATACCGGATTGCAATGGAAAGAGATTTAGAGTCATAGGCCAATTTGGAATTGAGTGAAGAGCGAGACGAATGTTCACCGCAGAGGCGCAGAGTTCTCGCAGAGTTTACGCAGAGAGGTTGAATGCTTAACTCTCTGCGCAAATCTCTGCGTCTCTGCGGTGAGGTTCGACTTTCCTCTCACTCATCTTTAAATTGACCCACTATCAGATTTAGAGTTCAAGCACAAGCTTTGTTGATTTATGTAGCGGCATCAAGGCTCACGCTTGAAATCCGAAACTCTTCCTTATCACATCAATCGAATGGCTAAAGAAAAGATTCAAGCTGGCGCAAAGGCTCTCGCCATGCGCCCAATCGTACCGGACGACGAACCCTTCCTGTTTGATGTTTTCGCCAGCACGCGCGCCGAAGAGTTGAAGCTCTTGCCGTGGGACGAAGCGCAGAAAGAGGCTTTCCTCAAGCAGCAGTTCGCGGCGCAAAGAGATCACTACTTTCAACATTACCCGGACGCGCAATACCAGATTATTCTTCAAGACGAGCGCCCCGTCGGTCGTCTCTACGTGCATCGGCGCGAGAACGAGATTCGGATTTTAGACATCACGATACTTCCGCAGTACAGAAGCGCAGGGCTGGGAACTCCGCTCGTGAAAGAGATTATGAACGAAGGCGAGCGTTCAGGCCGTGCGGTCAGCATCTACGTTGACAACTTCAGCCCCGCTATTAGACTTTTCGAGCGTCTTGGGTTTTCTAAAATTGAAGAGGACGGCATCAACGTACTCTTCAAGTGGAATCCGCTTGCGTGAAGAGAGAAGCGCACGCGCGTGCCGCGCTTGGTCAACGCGGCTTGTTCATCACGAGCGCCATGAAATCATCAAGCTTCGGCCCGAAGTGGAAGCCCGTGTGAAGCGGCGAGAATGTCAACCCGACTAAATCAATCTGCCCTAAAATCTTCTGAAACCGCTCGTAGAACTCCTTTTGAGAGATCAGAGCGTAGGGCATGTT
>JBAWGU010000695.1:0-9700 GCA_049593215.1 Pyrinomonadaceae bacterium | reverse complement strand
GTCGTTGACAGCAAGATAAAGACGGCGAAGAGAGCAGCCGTTGACAATTTGCGTGCCTGTTTTTGAAGACGAAAGCTTGAGTGTGACATGGCTTTTAGACTCAGCAGAGACGGAAGACGAAAGCGTCTTTGAGGATCGCTTCCATGTTCGGATGGAGAAGTTTTCCGGAAAAACTTCTTTCAGGGTTTGAACATGAGACGCGCTCTGTCGGTTTGAGCGACTCACGTTTTAGCTGGCGAATTAAATTTTGAATCGCATCAGACGATTCAACCGAAGACGTAAGGAGGAAGGGCAAAGCGGGCGGCAGTTTTTTTGGCGTTACTGCTCGTCGCTGAATTTGTAACCAATGCCCCAGACGGTCAGTACCATCTGCGGATTTTCGGGATTCTCTTCGATCTTGGCTCTGAGGCGGTTGATGTGCGAATCAATCGTGCGGTCATAACCTTCGTAAGAGTAGTCCCAAATTTTTTCAAGCAAGTACTTGCGCGGGAAGACGCGCCCCGGGTTCGAGGCAAAGAGCCGCAGGAGATCAAACTCCTTCGGCGTCAGTTCAACCTGTCGCTCGCCGACCATCACTTCGCGCTTCGCAGGATCAATCCGAAGCTTGCCTCTCGTCACCGGCGCTTCATCGCTTGAGCCGTCGGAAGTGTTGCTCACTCTCACGCGCCTGAGGATTGACTTGATGCGCGCTTCAAGCTCGCGCAGAGAGAAAGGCTTGGTGATGTAATCATCCGCGCCCATCTCAAGGCCGAGCACCTTGTCAACAATATCATCTTTGGCTGTGAGCATCAGGATGGGAATGTAAGAAGCTTTCTCTCTTAACTCACGACAAACGGCGAGACCGTCCATCTTGGGAAGCATCAGATCGAGCACAACTGCGTCAGGATGATCGTGCAGAGCGGATTGCACTCCGGCCAACCCGTCTTCAGCAGTCTTCACGTTGTAGCCCGCGCGCGTGAAATATTCGCTGATTGCCGTAGAGATATTCTCGTCATCCTCTACCACAAGCAACGTCAACTTACGCTCGCCTGCGACGGGCGCATCCGCACCACGCTCTTTTACTCTGTCTCTATCTGCTGCCGTTGACATTCAGTGATTTCTTTCAAGGAATGGCGAACAGGGGTTTCGCACGCCGCACGCTCCGTGAATAGGGGCGGCGCGCGTGCTGGCTTATAAAATATAACAGGATAAGGCGGTTAAACTCAAGCAATAAGTTTCGGCGGTTGTCCGTGGCCCGTAGTCCGTGGCCCGTTGTTTTGAGTCTGAGCAGGATTGAGTGCTTTATCTTTAGGATTCAATCCGGTGAGCACAAACAACGGACAACGGGCTACAGACAACTGACAGTTTTAGCTTGGTTTCTGCCCACAACTCTTGAGGCGTTCCACAAATTGCTGGAAGAAACCTTGAAGGTTCGGGTCGTTAACCTTCTTCTTAGCCTGCTCCAGGACTTCCGTGCCGCGCGGATCGCACATCGTCACAAAGGCTTCGGCTGAAGAGTTTCCGAGCTGGAAGTTTCTGGTCGAAGCAGCTTCGAGCAAGGCTTCTGAGACGAGCGGAAAGACGCGTGGATCGTCTTTGCCGATTGCTCCGAGAATCGCCATCGCTCCTGCACGCAACTGCACGGGATTCGTGCTTGCAGCGTAGCGCAGGCCGACATCGAGCGCGCGTTTGTCTCCAAGCGCGGCCAGACCGCCTAAGCCCGCCGCGCGAATGTTATCGCGCCATGAAGGCACATCAAGCAGCTTCGTCAAAGCATCATAGGCCCCAGGGTCTTTCGTCTGTCCGAGCGCAAGCGCGGCGGCGCGAATCACGCCGTAACTCTGGTCGTTGAGAAGCGGCCTGTAAACGCTCGCCAGCGACGCGTCCTTGCTTGTCGCAAGCGATTGGATTGCGCGGCGGCGCACGTTTGCGTTTGCATCTTTCGTGCTCGCAATCAAGGCGTTGCGCACATTCTGGCCGGGCGCGTTAGCGAGCGCGGCGGCAGATTCAAAACGCATTCCCCAGAACTTGTCACTGCCAAGCTGCGCGGCAATCGCCGACGCAATCTTCTGCTTATCAGCATCTGCGGTCGCCTGCTCCTTAGCGCGCGCAGAGAGTTGACCGAGCGCCCACATGCGCCCCATCACGTCTTCATCACGCGCGAGTTGATAAACGAGATCGTCCGTTGACTTCTCAAACTTCAACTCTTTGATGAGCGTGTCATGGTAGTCAAAATTGACGAGCGTGGGCTGCGCATCAACTGTGAAGTTAAAGACCTGTTCCTCTTTCGGCTCGATCCAGACCTTTTCGACGCGCGTGCCTGCGGCAGTGCCTATCTCAATCTCAACAGGCATACGGAAAAATTCTACCTGCGGGAAGAGAGAGGCCGGATCGGGCTTCTGCTCCTGCCTGACTGTGAGGGCGAGTGTCTTGCCAGCAGCATCATAAGCCTGCGTCACGCGAAAGATAGGGTGGCCCATCTTGTAGAGCCATTCCTCAAAGAACCAATCAAGCGATTTGCCCGTCGCTTCTTCAATCGCAATGCGGAACTGATCCGTCTCGACGGGTTGATGCGCGTGCTTCGTCAGGTAGTGATTGATTGCGCGCCACCAGTTCTCTTCGCCTAAGAGGTTGCGCAGCATGTGCAGGACTGCGCCGCCGCGCGGGTAGGCGTATGTGTCGAAGACCGCATCAGGGTTGGCATAATTTTTCGTGACGATAGGACGGCGTTGACCGCGCGCCCACGTTTGATAGTAAGCGTCCTGATTCCCTTTCACGTCGCGGTAAAGAAAATCGTCGCGGCCCAGACTCTTCTCATCCCACATCGCCTGAAAGTAGGTGGCAAAGCTTTCGTTGAGCCAGATATCTGACCATGAACGGCAAGTGACGTAATCGCCGAACCACTGGTGAGCCAGCTCGTGCGACTGCAATCCGTCGCTCGTCTGCTCAAGCTCCGTGCGCGCGTCGTGAATCATGTTGTCTGTCTGCGTGGTCGCGGAGATATTCTCCATGCCGCCGCCGAAATCGCGCGTCATCGTCTGCGCGTACTTGTCATACGGATACTTCACGCCCGTCTTTTCCGAAAAGAACTTCACCATGTCCGGCAGGCGAGCGGTTGTCATTTTGCCTTCCGTCGCTTCGTTCGGATAGACGTAGCTGATGACGGGCACGCCCGCGTAGCTTCCTTCAACGGGCGCGTAATCGCCCACGACAATCGAGGTCAGATAGCTGGCGTGCGGCGCGTCTATCTTCCAATCGAAGGTGCGCGTGCCGTTCGGATTATTTTTGACAGAGAGCAGCTTGCCGTTTGAGATAACGGTCATGGGCTTCTCGACGGTGGCGATGATTTCCGAAGTGGCGAAATCGTTTGGATGATCGAAGCAGGGGAACCAGTAGTGATTGTATTCGGTTTCGCCCTGCGACCAGATTTGTTTGGGGCGCGTCGGGTCATTCCGCGTCGGCTTGATGAAAGTGATGCCGCGCCCGAAGCCGCCGATGCCTGTCTCTGTCGAGACGGCGTTGGTGTGATAGTCAATCACAATCGTCAACGCGTCCGTCGGCTGGTAAGCGCGGTCGAGCATGACACGCAGCTTCTCGTTTTTCGGATCGGATTCAAATTTTAGGTCTGCGCCCGCAGAGAGCTTGACGGAGTTGACGGTCATGTTAGCCGCGTCCAGCTCTATCTCTCGCAGGTTGAAGGTGAGCGGCGCGAAAGTCATCGTCTCGGTCCCGATGACCTGCTCCTTGTCCCAGTCGAAACTAAGATTCAGAATGTAGTTTCGCGTATCGTAGTCATGGCTTGGAATGTAGCGTGTTGCCGGAAGAGGCTGCGGCTTCTGCTGCGTTTCCTGCGGCGTTTGCGGAATGGGGCGCGCAAACGTGGCAAGGGGCGAAGCGAAAAGCGCGAGCGCGAGAACGAGGCAGAGA
Organism: Pyrinomonadaceae bacterium; assembly: GCA_049593215.1. GTDB lineage: Bacteria > Acidobacteriota > Blastocatellia > Pyrinomonadales > Pyrinomonadaceae > JBAWGU01. The sequence continues at coordinate 5,794 of JBAWGU010000695.1, read as the reverse complement.
GTTCTCGCTAAAGAATGAACGGATTGCATCGGATTCTCCCTTAATGTCAAAAGATGAAAGAGGCCGCTTCATCAATGACTGATGAATGTGATATTGATACGTGCGCGTGTTGCCGATAGAACCGAGGAGACATTTTGTACGTTTAATGAATAGATATTGTTGCATAGAATTTCCGTGACTTAAAAGGAGAGAACCGTTTATGACCCCCGAAGAGAGAGCGCAACTGATTTCGCAGTATGCGGCAGGCTACGATGAAGTGAGGCAGAGTCTGGAAGGTTTTCCGTTGGAATCACTGACGGCGCATCCGCTTTCAGGCAAGTGGAGCGCGTGCGAGATTGTTCATCATCTGGCGGACGCAGAAATGACCAGCGCGCTTCGCCTGCGTCAACTCTTAGAGCAGGATTATCCGGTGATTCAAGGCTACGATCAGGACGAACGAGCGATTCGTCTGAAATATAATGAGCGAGACATGGCTCCCGCTTTCGATGCTCTGCGCGGAGCGCGTGCGACCACCACTCAACTGCTTTCCCTGATGTCGGACGCTGATTGGGCGCGCGAAGGCTGGCACACAGAGAGCGGACGCTACACCGCGGAAACGTGGCTCCGGATTTACGCCGCGCACGCTCACAACCACGCCGCGCAGATTAGCAGATTAAAAGAAGCTCTCAGCAATCCGTAAACAGTTTTCAGTTTTCAGCTTTTAGCTCTTTCCAATCTGAGATTTGGGATTTCAAATCTCAGATGCAATTCAACCAACTGAAAACTGAAAACTGAAAACTGGAATATCCTTGACAAAAGCTCTGCGGCGCGAGCAAAATCTCGCGCGGCTCATCTCTCGCGCTCGCCGCATCAAATTTAACATCAGGCCCAGACAAACCGACATGACCAGCGCCGCTCCCATTCTCGAAACATCTTTAGCCAATCTACAGTTGATGCGGCGCGGCAAGGTGCGTGATGTTTACGCGGTTGACCGCGAGCATCTTCTAATCGTAGCAACGGATCGCCTCTCCGCTTTCGACTGCGTGCTGCCGACACCCATTGAGCGCAAAGGCGAAGTGCTCACAGCACTCTCACGTTTCTGGTTTGAGCGACTGGGATACGTTGTCTCGAATCATCTTGTCACAACAGATATTGAGTTGATGCCTGAGGCTGTCAAACAGCACGCGGAAGTCTTGCGCGGACGCTCAATGCTTGTGCGCCGCGCAGAAGTCTTTCCTGTCGAGTGCGTCGTGCGCGGATACCTCTCAGGCTCAGGCTGGAAAGATTACAAGAGCACAGGTGAAGTCTGCGGCCATCGTTTACCCACAGGGTTGAGCGAATCTGAAAAGTTACCTGCGCCGATTTTCACTCCCGCGACAAAAGCGGAAACGGGCCATGACGAAAACATCAGTGTTGAGCGCATGAGAGAAATTCTCGGCGATGAAGTGACCGAAGCCTTGCGCGACATTTCGATGCGCCTTTACGAAGAGGCGAGCGAATATGCGCGCGGTCGCGGCATCATTATCGCGGATACAAAATTTGAGTTGGGCAGAGATGGACGCGGAGAAATCATTTTAGTTGACGAAGTATTGACACCCGACTCTTCGCGTTTCTGGCCCGCAGACAAGTATGAGGCAGGCCACTCGCAGCCATCCTTTGACAAGCAGTTTGTGCGCGACTACCTCGAAACACTCGCGTGGGACAAAAGACCACCCGCTCCGCCGCTTCCCGGTGAAGTCGCAGAAGCAACTACAGCGCGTTACCTCGAAGCATATCGTTTGCTCACGGGAGAAAGTCTGGAGTCTGAAGTCTAGAGTCTGGAGTCAAAGGCCAGATGTTTTTGTCTTCTGACTCAAGACTCAAGACTTAATAAGTATGACTTTCTTTGATTTGATTGTAATCGCATTAGTCGGCTCTTCGATCATTGCCGGAGCTTTGCGCGGACTCGTGCGTGGGCTGGTGACGGGCGCGGCGTTCGTCATCGGCTTGGTTGTCGCGTCGAGAGGTTATGAAGCGGCGGGTTCTCTCTTACACGGACTCGGTTTCTTTCAGTCAACGGCGGCGGCAAACGCCGGAGGCTTCCTGTTGATTATCGGTGTTGCCATAATCGCGGGCTTCTTTGCCGGACGACTGTTTGCGAAGGGCTTGAAGCGCATTCGCCTTGAATGGTTTGACCGCGCGCTCGGCGCAGCTTTCGGATTTGTGCGCGGCTTCGCAGTCTGCTCCGTTCTGTACCTCGCGTTGACAGCTTTCCCCGTTCGCTTAGACTCCGTTTCGCAAGCGCGCACCGCGCCCGCTCTCGCAGAAGGAGCGCGAATACTGACAGCTTTTACGTCGCAGGAGATGCGCACAGGTTTTTCAAAACGAGCATAAGTGATGCCTGATAACGAACTACTATTTTTAGTGAAAGAGAAGAAGCCGGAGACGAAGATGCAGATGCGCGCACGCCTCGAAGCATTGATTGACGAGATGCTCGACGGCCAGATTATGCTTGACGAAGCCCTCTCGGAATTTGAGAAACTCTTTATCGAAAAAGCCCTCTCGCGCCACAAAGACCACCTCTCGCGCACGGCCAACGTGCTCGGCATTCACCGCAACACGCTCTCCAAACGCGTCGCCACCTACCGCACACAGGAACGCACCACCAAGAAACGCTCAAAAAAGCGGAACGGACGCTCTTAAACAATCATTCGCGGCTGATTTCAACCTCACAAGCCGGCATTTCCAAAACTTTCCGGCCATCCAACGCCAGAGTAGAGCCTTTACGCCTTCCGCAATCTAATAGCTTTGTGTCTCATTTTGATGCGCGTATAGGAAAGCTAAGTCAAAAAGCATGAAATTTCAAGCTCTGAGCCTGAATGTTGAGCCTTTGAGGCAGAAAGTTGAGGCTCAGAGGTGAAACTTTGAGGCTCAGAGCCTCAACTTTCGTGTTCCGAGGCTCAACTTTCTACCTCAAAGGCTCAATGGTGGACATCAGAGGTCGAATTTTGAGTCTCTTAGCTCGAAACTCCGCGCCTTGAGCCTCAACTTTTGAGCAAAAAGGCTGAATTATCCGCCTTTTTACTTAAACTGATCTCAATTCAACTGAAACATCCGTCACCCGCGCAGACAGGCTTAACTTCTCACGTGCATCTCTTCCCCTACGCTCTCCGCAATGGGTTACGCGTTGCGGCCTGCGCAAGTAGGCTTGTTGATTCTTGAGCCTCAAAACATCGGTTACCCCTGTAAATCTTGACAATGTAGCTGCCGATGTTATAAATTTAGCACTCTTGGACAGAGAGTGCTAAATTTTCGTGTTTCTGCCTGAGAGAGCAATCAAATTACTTAAAGTTTTCCCGCAAAATCGAAAGGAGCAAGAGAAGTTTTATGGCTACTAACATCAAGCCTCTGCATGACCGCGTGATTGTGCGCCGGATTGAAGAGGGCGAGCAGGTGCGCGGTGGAATCATCATCCCGGACACTGCCAAAGAGAAGCCGCAAGAGGGCGAAGTCGTCGCCGCAGGCGAAGGCAAATACAAAGAGGACGGCACGCGCCAGACTCTGGACGTGAAAGTCGGCGACCGCGTGCTGTTTGGCAAATATAGCGGCTCGGAGATCAAGATTGACGGCGAAGAGCTTCTGATTATGCGCGAGGATGAGATTCTAGGCGTCATCGAACGCGCCGGAGCAGCATCGAGCAGCAAGAAAGGCGGCAAGTAGTTTTCACTTTTGAGAACCGTTGCCGCTTTTTCATTGACTGAAAGTTTCACATAGATTGAATTAGGAGAAGAAAAGAAAATGGCAAAGCAAGTAGTTCATGGTGAAGAGTCGCGCGCGGCGATTTTGCGCGGCGTCAACCAGCTCGCAGACGCCGTCAAGATCACGCTCGGCCCCAAAGGCCGCAACGTCGTGATTGACAAGAAATTTGGAAGCCCCACGATTACCAAAGACGGCGTGACTGTGGCGAAAGAGATTGAGCTAAAAGACTCTCTCGAAAACATGGGCGCGCAGATGGTGCGCGAAGTCGCCTCGAAGACCTCTGATGTCGCGGGCGACGGCACAACCACAGCGACCGTGCTGGCGCAGGCAATCTTCCGCGAAGGCGTGAAGACTGTCGCGGCTGGCGCAAACCCGATGGCTCTCAAGCGCGGCATTGACAAGGCTGTCGAAAAGGCCGTCGAAGAGATCAAGCGTCTCTCAAAGCCTGTCAAAGGCGAGATGATTGCGCAGGTCGGCACGGTTTCCGCTAACGGCGACACAACCATCGGCACAATCATTGCCGAAGCGATGAACAAAGTCGGCAAAGACGGCGTTATCACTGTTGAAGAGTCGAAGACGATGGAGACTTCGCTGGAAGTGGTCGAAGGAATGCAGTTTGATCGCGGCTACCTCTCGCCCTACTTCGTGACAGACCCTGAGCGCATGGAAGTGTCGCTCGAAAATCCTCTCATTCTCATCAACGAGAAGAAGATTAGCTCGATGAAAGACCTCCTGCCTCTCCTGGAGCAGGTGGCGAAGATGGGCAAGCCTATGCTCATCATCGCAGAGGATGTTGAAGGTGAAGCTCTCGCCACGTTAGTTGTCAATAAACTGCGCGGCACGCTCAACATCGCCGCCGTGAAAGCTCCCGGCTTCGGTGATCGTCGCAAGGCGATGCTTGAAGACATTGCTATCCTGACGGGCGGCAAAGTCATCAGCGAAGACCTCGGCATCAAGTTGGAGAGCGTCCAGCTCGCAGATTTGGGACGCGCCAAGAAGGTCACGATTGACAAAGACAACACGACCATCGTCGAAGGCGCGGGCAAGGACACGGACATACAGGGCCGCGTCAAGACCTTGCGCGCACAGATTGACGACACAAGCTCTGACTACGACCGCGAGAAGTTGCAGGAGCGTCTTGCGAAGCTCGTTGGCGGCGTTGCTGTTATCAAAGTCGGCGCAGCCACAGAGACGGAGATGAAGGAGAAGAAGGCGAGAGTTGAAGACGCTATGCACGCGACTCGCGCAGCCGTCGAAGAAGGCATCGTGCCGGGCGGCGGCGTGACTCTGGTTCGCGCGGCGAAAGCTCTTGAGAAGTTCCTCGCCAACAAAGAGGGCGAAGGCGATGCGGACGAGCAGATCGGCGTCTCCATCGTCAAGCGCGCTCTGGAAGAGCCTCTGCGCCAGATTGCTTACAACGCTGGCAAAGAGGGCGCGGTCATCGTCGAACAGGTTCGCACACAGAAGAAAGAAAACTTCGGCTACAACGCTGCGACGGAAGAGCTTGAAGACCTTGTTGAAGCAGGCGTCATTGACCCTGCGAAGGTCACACGCACCGCGCTTCAAAACGCCGCTTCAATCGCGGGCCTCATGCTCACGACCGAAGCGATGGTGTCGGAGCTTCCAGAGGACGATAAAGGCTCTCCGGCAATGCCCGGCGGCATGGGCGGCATGAGCGGCATGGGCATGTAAGAGCAAGGATGAATTAGGAAGGCGGAAGGATGAAGGCGTGGCGACTCAACTTAAATCGCCACGCTTTCATCTTTTGCATTTAGGATATTGAAAGTGGTGCGAACTGTCGTTACAATCCTCGCCAGCTTTATATGGGAGCAAGATTAATGTCGAGCGCACCGCAACACCATTACACGCTGGAAGAATACTTTGCACTGGAACTTGAATCTGAGATTAAGTACGAGTATTGGAACGGTGAAGTGTTGGCTGTGAGTGGAGTCAGTCCGACGCACGCTATAATTCAAGCTAACATAATAGTTGTTCTCAAAAACCAAATGCGCGGTCGCTCCTGTCTCATCTTCCCCTCAAATCTGCGCGTCAAAGTTCCTGCGTTTCCACCCTACCG
>JBAWGU010000694.1:0-2154 GCA_049593215.1 Pyrinomonadaceae bacterium | reverse complement strand
GTCTGGCAGAAGCTTCCACCAACGACATCATCCACGCGCAACTGCGGCAGCATCGCCGCAATATCTTCCGCCGCAACCAGCTCAACGTTCCTGAGGCCCGCTCTGATCTGCCGCTCACGATTCGCTTTGAGATAATCAAGATGCTGTTGAGTGTTGGCGACAAACAGGTAGCCGTATGGCCTGTAGCCCGAAGCGTGGCCCGTCGCCTCTTCCATCTGCGCGAAGAAATTGATTGAGTAGAGAGACATCTGTATGTTGATGTCCGTGGCAAACTGCGCGCGCACGCCGCCCGCGCCTTTGCCGGATGAACCCATCCCCTGCTCTTCTTCGCGCTCGATGATAAGGACGTTCGCGCAGCCCGCTTCCGCCAGATGATAAGCGATGCTTGAGCCGACGATGCCGCCGCCGATGATTACCGCATCTGCCGTTTCAGCCATTTATCTCAACGCCCGTTTCTATTTTCTCTTGCCGCTCTTTTGAGATTCACAATGCCAAGGATGAAGAAGACTACGCCGAGCGGGACAGAGATGCTTCTTCTGTTGACATTAATCATGGCAACTACGAACCAGAGTAGGCTGGCAAGGAAGAAGATATAGGCTCCGAGCCTGTGCATGTTCATAAAGGTTTCTCCAGGCGCATTCGTAGAAGCTCAAATCGAAACTATCGTTTGATGTTCAAGTCGTCTCGCTCTAACTGTCAACCTCTTTTTTGTTCTTCTTCGCCAACGCGCTTTCAATCAACTCGCTCACCCACTCAGCGCGGGCATCCCACGTTCCGCCAGCGACGGCAGCCTGACGCGCACGCTCTCTCTCATCTCCCTCTTCACCCAGAGCATCCTCGACCAGACGCAGAAAATCGTCGCGGCTGCGAGCGATGCGCAGCACGTCTTTCATCGGCTCATACTCAGGCAGAGGCGCGATGACTACTGGCTTACCTGTCGCCAGATACTCGCGCACCTTGATGGCCGAGCCGTAGCTTGTAAATGCCTGCTCCGTCTCCCACGGCAGCACGCACACGTCAAAGCCTGCGGCGTAGCGCGGCAACTCGTCGTAGCGAACCGAGGGGAGGAAATGCACGTTCGCAAGATTTTCAATCTCAAGGCCGCGCGAGCGATTGCCAATAAAGACCCAGTGCCATGCGGGTCGCTCAGTTGAAGCGCGTCGAATCAATTCCTGATCCACTAACCACGGCTCAATCGCGCCGAAATAACCTATGCGCGGTCGCGGTATCTGTGCGACTTCCGGCGCGACTTCAAGCTTGCCGCTTCCAACCTTTGCCCAGTGCTCGAAATCAACCGCTTGCTCTAAGAGAAACGAACGCTCGCGCGCCCTCGTCTCTTCTTCAAGAAGTTTGCGGCCTGAATAGAAGATGAGGTCTGCCGACTCAAGCGCGCGCTCGTGCATACGCCTGATTGCCGCAGGGTCGGTCGCATGGTCCATAGTGTTCGCATCATACTTGTCAGAGACCTGATAGATGACGAGGGATTCGTCTAGCTGCCCGATCATCTCAACCGCCGTCGGAATCGCAATCCACAGGATAGGACGTTTCAAGCCGCGACGACGCGCGAGCATTCCGATTTGCGCGGCGAGCAAGCGACGGTTCGCAGAGCGTGATGCGCGGCTGCCGAAGAAAGGAAGCGCGGCTGGCGAAACCACTGTGATGCCTTCCGCAGTCGTGCGCGCGAGCTTCGCATAGCTTTTCAGTTTGCGAGCGATGCGCGGCAGCAGGTCTTTGTTTGTCAAAGACGCAAGGCCCATCGAGATCGAGTTGACAAAGATTACTTTATTGCCCGCACGCGCAAACCGCCGCATCAGATGATTCTTTGAGTGTGGATGGTGATACCACCAATCCTCGCCGCCGAAACAGATAATGCTTTTTCCTGTGAACATCGGAGAGACTTAACTCTTAATCGTCGAGTTATGATTTTGCACGTGACTGTTGAGACTCGAAAGAAACGCGCCGTGCGTTTCTTTGAATACTAGCACGTAACAGATAGCGGCTGCATGACGGCAGGCTTTGAGGCAAAAATTAAGAGGCAGCAGAGCCGGAAGCTTTATGCTGCCTCTTAAAGAGAGTTGCAATAGCACGGTAAGCAAAGATTAACCGCAAAGGTCGCAAAGAGGAGACGCCAAGAGCGCAAAGGCTTTTGCGTCC
>JBAWGU010000693.1:0-8862 GCA_049593215.1 Pyrinomonadaceae bacterium | reverse complement strand
ATTTGCGATTGAGTGTAGCCACAAAAGAAAGGGTTCACGCAAAGGCGCAAAGAACAGAAGAACTAAAGAGGCATTCAACGCCTTTTGTCTTTCTTTTCTTTGCGCCTTTGCGTGAACCCTCAATTCTCATCCTTAAGGTGACAGCCAATTGCAAACGACTATAGACCTTCCGTCACTCCGTTTCCTGCTTTCCCCTCCGCGATGTTAAGATAATCACTCTTTCCCCAAAGACACGCCGCCCTTTGAGAGCGGCACTGACGTTTCCCTTTTCAAGGAAAGGAACGCGCGGAGAGGTGTTTCCGGCTTCTGCGTATAAGTGAAGACAGAGATGGCTACTGAAGAGATAGCGCGAACAGAGGAGATGCCGCATGTCGTTGACCTTTTGACTAAGCGGCACGACGAGATTATCAACTTGTGGATTAAAGACCGTCTGGAATCGGGCGAGTTCCGCGACGAGTTGATTCCGAAGAAAGAGTTGCGCCGCCAGTCGCAGCAGATTGTTGACATGCTGGCGCGCTCAATCAAAGATTCAGGCGGCGGCGAGTTTGATGCTCCGCCCTACGACGAGATGCGCGCTTTTCTCAACGAGATTTCACGCGCCCGCGCCATCAAAGGCTACACGCCGCTTGAGAATGCCACCTACATTCTCTCTCTACGCAACACGCTCCTGCCTCTGCTCGCAGAAGAGTTGGAAGGAAATTCTGAGGCGCTCGTGCGCGAGATGACTTACTTCACGAGCCTCTTGGATAGAATGGGCCTCGTGATGGTTGAAAACTACATGCGCTCGCGCGAAGAGATCATCCGCCAGCAGCGCGAAGACATGATGGAACTCTCGACGCCTGTCATCAAAGTCTGGGACAAGATTCTGACGCTTCCGATTATCGGCACGCTCGATTCGCGTCGCGCGCAAATGATGATGGAGGCTCTGCTTCAGAAAATCGTTGACAGTGGCTCGACCATCGCCATCCTTGACATCACAGGCGTCAAGACGATGGACACGCTCGTTGCCAACCACTTGATTAAGACTGTGACGGCGGCGCGTTTGATGGGCGCGCGTTGCATCCTGACGGGCGTCTCTCCCGCGATTGCGCAGACGATGGTCCAACTCGGCATAGACCTAACGCAGATTATGACGCGCGCTCAGATGTCCGATGGCATCAAGCTCGCGCTTGAGATGACAGGCCGCACAGTCGTCAACGCACGCACGCTCGCGCATCTCTCAAACGGCACAGCGACACGCACAGCCAACTCGCTCGCCGCCCACGGCGCAAGCATCACAGACCAGAATCAGAAACGGGAAGAGCAGTAATAAGTTGTCCGTAGTCAGTGGTCAGTTGTCCGTTGTTTGTGTTCGGCAAGCTGAATCCTGAAGATAAAGCATTCAGCATGAATAAGACTCAAAACAACTGACAACGGACTACGGACAACGGACAGTTTTTACGGAGTAAAAACAAATGAACAACGTGCGTATTCCGATTCTTAAAGTTGGTCGCGTCTTGATTGTGCCGATTCAGGTGGACATGGACGATCAGACCGTGATGCACTTGCAGGAGCGCATCCTTTCCGAATTAGAGAAGACGAACGCGCGGGGCGTCCTGATTGACATCTCGATGCTTGAGATGGTTGATTCTTTCATCGGGCGAATGCTCTCGGACATCGCTGCGATGGCGCGCATCATGGACGCGCGCACAGTCGTTGTCGGGATGCAGCCTGCTGTGGCAATCACGCTCGTCGAGTTGGGGCTTGAACTCAAAGGCGTTGATACGGTCCTGAATGTTGATGAAGGCTTCAAACTTCTACGCAGCGAATTCGACCACTCGGACGAGGAAGAAGAAGAGCAAGCTTACGGGGGGCTGAACGCATTTGGGCAGCAGATCAATCGCCCTTGAGCACGATCACGACATCGCTGTGGCGCGCAACGAAGTGCGACAGCTTGCCGCCGCTCTCGGCTTTCGCAGTCTGGACCAGACACGCCTCGCCACCGTCACTTCCGAACTCGCACGCAACGTCATCAAGTATGGCAAACGCGGACGCCTGATCGCGCAACCCACAGAAGACACGGTTCAGGGGCGCACGGGCCTGCGCCTTATCTTCGAGGACGAAGGGCCGGGCATCAAGAGTCTTGACGAAGCGATGAGCGACGGTTTTTCAACGGGTCGCGGCTTGGGCAAAGGCTTGCCCGGCTCTCGCAATCTCGTTCACGAATTCAAGATCGAATCCGAACCCGGGCAAGGCACGCGCGTCACCGTTGTTCGTTGGATAAATTAAACGCAGAGACGCAGAGAAGATAAGAAGGGGGGAAGAGGGGAAATGGGTAAAAGGGTAAAAGGGAAAGACAAGCGGCTTGCAATCTTTCCTTTTACCCTCTTCACCTCTTCCCCTTTTACTCCTTTCTTGATTTCCTCTGCGTCTCCGCGTCTCTGCGTTTAATTCCTAATGGCTTATGCGCGAAATCAATTCCATCGAAATCAAGCATGACGCTCACATTGGCACGGCGCGGCGTGCTGTGCATGAGTTTGCGAGCCGCGCTGATTTTAGTGAGACTGAGCTGGCGGAGATTGATATTGTCGTGCAGGAGATTGGGACCAACGCCGTGCGTTATGCGACGGGCGGCGGCTGGCTTCATTTCGCGTTGACGCTTGGCGAGGCGCGCGGGCTTGAGCTTTTCTACTGGGACGCAGGGCCGGGCATCTATAATATGGATCGCGCGATTCGTGACGGCGTTTCGACGAGCGGGAGTATGGGCAGTGGGCTTGGCGCGATTCGTCGTTTGATGGACGAGTTTGATGTCTATTCGACTGTGCGCGAGACAAAGCGGCTCAGGTCTGCTGCTGTTGCTGCGCGCCGCACGTCGCATGGCACCGCGATGCTGGCGCGTAAGTGGGTCGGCGGAACGAAAGACAAACGGGAACAGATTGCCGACGCCAAGCGTTTCGGCGTCTGGAGCCGCCCGCATCCGAAAGAGGAAGCGAACGGCGACGCCTACTTTATGCGTGAGCGCGGCGGGCGCACGCTGCTGGCTGTGATTGACGGCTTGGGGCACGGACACGGCGCGAAGGAGGCCGCAGACGTTGCGCTCGAAGTGCTTGGCGATTGGATGGGCGAGCCGCTCGAAGAACTCTTTCAGACAATTCACAACGCTCTGCGCGCGACGCGCGGCGCAGTGATGGCCGCAGTGATTATTGACGACGAGCCGTCTCGCATACAGTATGCGGGCGTTGGTAACATAGAGGTGCGGGTCATCAACGCGCCTGAGCCTGTCACGACGATACCAGTTCACGGCACACTCGGCGCGCGATTCAATCAGGTGCGAGTCTGGACCCACGAGTGGTCCAGAGACGCTCTCATCGTGATGGCAAGCGACGGCCTGAGCGCGAGATGGGACATGGATTCTTATCCGGGCCTGCCCGCGCGCAGCCCCCAACTCATCGCAGGCATACTCATGCGCGACTATTCAAGAGCCGCAGACGATGCGACGGTGTTAGTGGCAAGATAAAACGTCAGTTGTCCGTAGTCCGTTGTCCGTTGTTTGTGATTACAGCATAGACGACTAAAGCTTAAGTGTTCAAGATGAGCAAAGAGAAACAACGGGCAACGGACTACGGGCTACGGACAGCCATGAAAGATGTGACCTCGACCAGACTCGGAGAGATTTACGTTCGCCGCGAGGCGGATATTGTGAAGGTGCGCGAGCGTGTGCGGCATCTGGCGCGCGAGATGGGCTTTGATTCGACGACGCAGATTAAGATCACGACGGCTGTCTCGGAAGTCACGCGCAACATTTACGAGTATGCAGAGTCTGGCGCGATTTCGCTTGCGCTGGCGGAACGCGACACGGATGTGGGTTTGCAAATCACTGCGCGCGACGATGGGCCGGGGATAGATGAGATGACACTGCGCTCGATCCTTCGCGGCAGTTATCAATCCGCTTCGGGGCTTGGCGTCGGTCTGTCGGGCACGCGCAAGCTGATGGACGAGTTTGATATTCAAACGACTAAGGATGAAGGCACGCGCGTGACGATCATCAAGTGGATGCCGCGCGCCACCGGCACGGAAGCGAAAAATCGTATCGAGCTGCTGCGCGAATTCTTAGGCGGGGAGACAGAAGATTCCGCCATTGAAGAGTTGCAACAACAGAACCGCGACCTCGCGCAGATTCTGGGAGAGCTTGAAGAGAAACGCTCTCAGCTTGAAGAGGTCAACCAGCAACTCAACGAAGCCAATCAGGAACTAAACGAAGCGAACACAAAGCTGCGCGAGCTTGCCGAGATGAAGGAAGAGTTTCTTGCGCTCACCACGCACGACCTGCGCTCGCCGCTGACGGTGATTAGCGGCGTCATCAGCTTCTTCACCTCCGGTCGTTTGGGAGAGCTTTCGCCCGAACAGCAGAACATGGTCTCGATGATGGAGCGCAATGCGCAGGTTCTGATAGAGCTTGTCAACGATCTGCTCGACGCCTCGAAGCTGGAATCCGGCACGATGCGTCTTGACCTCACTTCGATTGACCTGTGCGCTTTGACAAACGAGTTGCGCGAGACGATGGAGCCGCTCGCCAGAGAGAAAAGCATCACGCTCGTCGAAACTCTTTCTGAAACTTTACCGCCCATCGAAGCTGACCGAACGAAGCTCCGCCGCATTCTCGTCAACCTGCTCTCCAACGCTCTCAAGTTCACTCCCAAAGGCGGGCGCGTAGAGCTTCGCGCAGAGCAGACCGGCGGGCAGATGTTCATCGCTGTCGCAGACACAGGCGTTGGCATCGCCCCGGAAGATGTCGAGCGCCTTTTTGACAAATACGAACAGACGCGCAGCCGCGCCACACGCGGCGAAAAAGGCACAGGTCTCGGCCTCTACATCACCAAGCAACTGGTAGAGCTTCACGGCGGTGAGATCAAAGTCACCTCCGAACCCGGCACAGGCTCAACCTTTTCATTCACCCTGCCCATCGCCCATGACACGGAAGGCTCAAAAGATAATGAACACTAAAACGCTTTGCACCCTGACCATCTGTTGCGCTCTCGCGCTCCTCTTTGCCCCCGCGCAACTTCGCGCGCAGACGACGCAGAACAACAACACGCCACCTGCACCGGCTCAGTCCAAATCAACGACCATTGCCGGCATAGATGCCTACAGCAAGGCCGTGGACCAATTCATCAAGCGCAACCAGAAAGCCGCGCGCATCTTCGCTAACGTCGCTTCCGACAACGAGCAGGCTAAAGACAACTGGCGCGAGTTCAAAACCGAGAAGGCGAGAGACAAAGCAGACACAGGCGACAACCTCAACGAGAACGCCTACGTCTGGTCAAGAAACGGCAAACTCGTCGGCGCAAACTTTACTTTCCAAAGCCCCTCACGCGACTGGGCGCACTTCGTCATGTACTACTTCCGCGAAGACGGCACCCTCGCCAAAACCGAATCCACCCTCAACACCTTCTATGGCAACGTCACCATCATCCGCTCGACCTACTACGACCCCAACGGCAAAGAGCTACGCACGACCACACGCTACCGCGACCTCAACACCCAAAAACCCATCAAGCCCAAAGGAGACTTCTTCGACGAGCCAACACCCGTTTATTCAAAAGTCTCCGCCCTTCCCTTTCATCATCTGCTCATCACAACCAAACGATAACGCTTCCAGATTGTCTGTTTTCCAAGTTAATGACGCAAGAAAGAATGATGAGAGGAATGCTATCGGGCGGGCTTAATGTGTCGTCAGGCGGCGTGCGAACATAAATTAAGCAGTTGGAACATTGCGCTTCTGAGTCTCATATGCCTGCTTTACTACATTTTGAGCAGCATTCACAATATGCCATGTCAGAGCAAAACGTTCATCTTCACTGAAGTTCCTGCGTTTACCGGGCGCGTTAATAAATAAGCCGTCGAGTTCATTAGCTGTATTGACGCGAGCTATATTCATAGCCACGTAGCGGCTCTTCCGAGTGTCTAGGTCTTGTTTTTCAAACATCTCATAGTAGTAGTAAACGCAAGCCTTCGCCCACAAACTTCTGAGCAGACGCCGGGCGGCTCTGGAAAGTTTTACGTCCACATTGGGGCTTTCTCCGCTACTGGTGTTAAGAGGCCAATCACACTTGTTAGAGTCTCTGTGAAATACCAACCTCACTTCCGGCATCTTTTGGTTGAAGATGGTAGATTTCAAACTCCTTTTGTAGCCTGCTAAGGTGGGGACTTCTCCAGCAACTTCTCCCTGACACTTTGGCTCCGGTATAGCTTTCCCGATGGATTCTAAATCAAATCCTACTGATGGAAGTATTGTCTCAGGCGTAGGGTTATGCGCCTCAGGAATTTGAGGTTGAGGGATTTGAGATTTACGAACTTGAGGTTCAGGAATTCGGCGGTCTGTGACAGGCGGAGGGGCTGCGTCCATAGTCAAAACCCATAACAAGCCCAGACTGGAAGAGAGGAGACCTAAAAGTAGTAAGGCAATTTTGAACTTGATAGACATCTACTTTTCCTCCAAAGTCAATATTACATCCGCCCAGCTGACATTCTACCGCAATTTACGCCTTATGACTTGTCGTTTTCGCTCGCCTCTGATAACTCTTTTCTTATGCATTATCACTTAATCGGAATTTGTGGGACGGCGATGGCTTCGCTGGCGGGGATGCTTCAGGCGCGCGGGCACAGGGTCACAGGCTCGGATGAGAATGTCTATCCGCCGATGTCAACGATGCTTGAGTCTCTGGGGATTCGTGTGATGCAGGGCTACGGTGCGGAGCATCTTAGCCCCGCGCCGGATTGCGTCGTGGTCGGCAATGCGATCCCGCGTGGCAACGCGGAAGTGGAAGAGACTTTGAACCGGAAACTGCTCTTTCGCTCGCAGGCCGAGGTGGTCAAGGAAGAGTTTATACGCGGGCGTCGCTCGCTGGCGATTGCGGGGACGCATGGGAAGACGACGACGACGAGCCTCGCGGCGTGGGTGATGGAGCGGGGCGGACTCGACCCGACGTTTCTCGTGGGCGGCATCGTGCAGAATTTCGGCGTGAGCTTTCGTGTCACAAAGAGCGATTACTTCATCATCGAAGCGGACGAGTATGACACGGCCTATTTTGATAAAGGGCCGAAGTTTATGCACTACCTACCGGAGATTGGTGTGGTGGGCAACATTGAGTTTGACCACGCAGACATCTACAGAGACCTTGATGCAATTAAGCTCGCCTTTCGTCGCTTCATGAATCTCATTCCCGGCAACGGGCGTCTCATTGCGGGATGGGACAGCGCGCACGTGCGCGAAGTCGTAGGGGAGATGGGAGAGCGTCTCTACACGCAGATCGAAACCTTTGGCACCTGCGAAGACGCGCGTTGGCAGGCGCGAGAGATTGATTACACGGGCGAGCGTGCGCGCTTTCGTGTCTTTCGTGAGGGCAAAGAGTGGGCGCAGTTTGAGACGCCTTTGATTGGAGACTTCAACATACGCAACTGCCTCGCCGTCATCATCGCCGCAGACGCATGGAGCGTTGAGCGCGAAGCAATCAAAGACGCGCTCGCAACCTTTAAGAGCGTGCGCCGTCGCGCAGAGGTGCGAGGCGAGGTGCGCGGCGTGACGGTCATTGACGATTTCGCGCATCACCCGACCGCCGTGCGCGAGACGTTGCGCGCTCTGCGCACGAAATACACGCAATGTCGCCTTGTCGCAGTCTTCGAGCCGCGCTCTTGGTCTTCGCGCCTAGCGGTCTTTCAGGAAGATTACGCGCAAGCCTTTGCGCCCGCAGATTACGTTGTCATCGCGGGCGTCTTCGACAGCCACAAGGCGACGGAGAAAGGGAGCGTGCTCGACACACGGAAATTGATTGAAGACATCGCCGCGCAGGGCAAGCCCGCTCTCAACTTATCAGGCGCGGATGAAATTGTTGAGAGGCTCGCGCCCGAACTTCGCATGGGAGATATCGTTGCCATCATGTCCAACGGCGGCTTCGGCGGTATTCACGAAAAACTTTTACAGGCACTGCGCGAAGAGCAGGAGGTAAGCGATTAAAAGCCCCTGGCCGGAAATTTATTGTTACAACTTTCTCACCTCCAGCTTCTAAATTCCGTTCGTTATCTTCAAAGCTTCCAGCCCTGTTCGTCCTTCATACTTTTACAAAACATTCGTAACGCTCTCGAAGTTTCCGTTGCGTAGAACAAACTCTTCCCGGCAAAAGGCGCAGGAGGTTTTCAAAAGCGCGTTTTGAAAAAGTTCTCAATGTTCCAACAGGCTCTCAGGGCTTCAAAATCAACAGCAGCGGAAGACTTAGGCAAGGTCTCTTACGTCTCCCGGCGCACCTTCGACGACCGCGAGACGTTTCAATTCTGCACACAGCCTCCGTGCCTGGAATACCTCAGCCTACTGATTGAGACGGCGCTGCTTTTAAGGACCAATCGCACGGGCAGGGTCTATGTCGGGTTTGAAAAACTTTCGCGGATGCAGGACGTGGCGGATCGTTACCTGCGGATAGCGGATTTGTCGGAGCGCGTCTATGTCTTCGGCGAGCCTGACTGGCAGCCGCCGCGTCATCCGAACATGAAGTTGATTGCGTTTGAAGGTCAATACAGACTCGCGCCAGAGTGGTTTGTGATTACGGAGTCTAAGACTTTGAGTGTCGCGCTCGTCGCGTTTGATGAGGATGGATTCAGTAAGCCTGTGCTGGAAGAGAGAAATTTCCGCGCCTTCAAATCGAGCAACCCTGATGTCGTTTCAAAACTCGTCGCGGCGGCGGAGAAGATGATTGACTCGTCGCTGGCAAAATAAGCAGGCTGAAGAAAACTGATTCACCGCAGAGGCGCAGAGATGTCGCGGAGTTTACGCAGAGAGTTAAGCATTCAACACCTCTGCGCTTCCTCTGCGTGAACTCTGCGCCTCTGCGG
>JBAWGU010000692.1:0-3181 GCA_049593215.1 Pyrinomonadaceae bacterium | reverse complement strand
AACTCCTGGTGCGGGTGCTTGCGTCCGCCCTGCGGCGGGACGTTGGCGACCGTGCCTTCTAAAATTTTCAGAAGAGCCTGTTGCACGCCTTCGCCCGACACGTCGCGCGTGATCGAAGGGTTCTCGTCCTTGCGGCAAATCTTGTCAACTTCGTCTATGTAGATGATGCCCTGCTGCGCGCGTTCAACGTCGCCGTTTGCGGCCTGCAAGAGTTTGAGGATGATGTTCTCAACGTCTTCGCCGACGTAGCCAGCCTCAGTCAATGTCGTCGCATCAACGATGGTGAAGGGGACCGAGAGCATACGCGCGAGCGTCTGCGCCAGCAGCGTCTTGCCTGTGCCTGTTGGTCCAATCAGGAGGATATTGGATTTTTGAATCTCAACGTCCGTGCGGCGACGCGCCATCTCGATTCGCTTGTAATGCTGATAGACGGCGACCGCGAGACGCTTCTTCGTCTCTTCCTGACCAATGACGTATTCGTCAAGAAAAGTTTTAATCTCGTTCGGCTTGGGCAGAGGCGGGCGCGTGGCAACGGATTCGGCCTGCTGATCGTCTGTGATGATCTCGTTGCAGATGTCTATGCACTCGTTGCAGATGTAAACGGTTGGCCCGGCGATGAGCTTCTTCACTTCGTTCTGCGACTTGCCGCAGAACGAACAACGCAACGTGTCATCAGTTCGTCGTACCATAGGCGTTGGGGAACTCCGTCTTCTTGGAATGCGTCTCGTTATTCTACGACGGACGCAGGAGAGGTTTTGATTTCCGAACTCGTTAAAATGTTCTTGTAACGCAGAACGCGCTCGTTGCAGATGAACGAGCTTTTACCAACCAGACGGCGCGGGACGCCGTGCGCGGCCTGTGGTCTTCCGGCGACAATCTGTGTGACTTCGCCTTTCGACTTACCGCAGAATGAGCAATGCGCCGCGCGTGATCTGATCTTCGCAATCATTGCTCGACTGCGCCTCCCGTCAACTCTGACGCGCACGCTCTTAACTACTCGCGGTGCGCGATAACTTCATCAATGAGACCGTACTCTTTGGCCTGCATCGCAGACATGATGCGGTCTCTTTCAACGTCGCGCTCGACGGTCTCAAACGGCTGACCCGTATGCTTGGCGAGAATCTGTGAAGTCAATTCGCGCATACGTATAATCTCTTCAGCATGAATCTTAACATCTGTGGCTTGCCCGCTGATACCGCTAATTGACGGTTGATGGATGAGGATGCGCGAGTTGGGAAGAGCAAAGCGTTTGCCTTTCGCGCCCGCCGTCAACAGCACCGCGCCCATCGAAGCGCACTGGCCGACACAGATTGTCGTTACATCCGGGCGTATGAACTGCATCGTGTCGTAGATCGCCATTCCGGCAGTAATCGAGCCGCCCGGACTGTTGATGTAAATGTTGATGTCTTTCTCAGGGTCTTCGGCTTCGAGGAAGAGAAGCTGCGCGACGATCAGGTTGGCAATCTGGTCATCAATGGGCGTGCCCAAAAAGATGATGTTGTCTTTCAAGAGGCGCGAAAAGATGTCAAACGCTCGCTCGCCACGCGACGTTTGCTCGACGACCATCGGGACTAATGCCATAAAACTCTTACAACCTTTCTTACGAACAACAGAAGTCAGAATACATAATTCAGAAGCCAGAAGAAAGATAAACTTTTTCTTTTTCTTCTGGCTTCTGACTCCTGAATTCTTGACTCACTAAGCTTCCGAGGAAGAAGAAGTCGCTTTCGCTTCACTCTCTTCTTCGTTGGTCTCGTCTGTTTGCGCTTCGCTCGCGGCAGTTGATTGAGTCTCTGCCGACTCTTCAATGGTGGGCGTTTCTTCGCGCCACTCTTCATCCGTCACGCGCGCATTTTCAACCAGAAGGTCAATCGCTTTGCGATTACGCAACCTATCGGCGATGCTACGTTCGCCTCCCTGCTTTGTCAAGGCATCACGCACTTGATCTATCGTTTGACGCGAAGCCTGCGCCAGAGCGTTAATCTCGGCTTCAATCTCTTCATCACTGACACCGATATTTTCCTGTTCAGCGATGCGCTCAAGCAGCATAGAGCCGCGCACATCCTGCTCAGCCTGAGACTGCAACTGCTCGCGCACGCCTTCCCAGTTCAACTCCTGGCTGCGCGGGTCAACGCCGCGCCCCATCATATCGCGCACGATAGATTCCATATGATGCTTTGTCTGATGGTCAACCAGAGTTTGCGGGACTTCAAACTGGTGCGTCTCGATAAGCTTACGCATCACCACGTTGCGTAAACGATTCTCCGACTCATGCTGCGAGCGGTTCTGCAAATCCTCACGCACCTTCTCGCGCAGGCTGGCGAGCGAATCGAACTCATCGCCCAGACTCTTCGCCCATTCGTCATCCATCTCCGGCAACTCTTTGCGCCGCACAGCCGTCACCTTCGCAGTGTATGCAACCTCTTTCCCCGCCAGACCCTTCGACGTGAAATCTTCCGGGTAGCTCACAGTAAACTTCTTCTCGTCATCAGCCTTAACGCCAATCAGGTTGTCTGTGAAATCCTGCTGCACACCTTCGCCGCCAAGCTCTACGTCAACCTCTTCAACATTAATCGGCTCTTCCTCCGTGCCGACAAAATCGCCTTGAAAGTTGACGGTCACGGTGTCGCCCAACTCTGCGCCGCGATCTTCGACAGCCTCAAGCGATGCCGACGCTTCGCGCAAGCCTTCGATCACGCGCTCAACGTCCTCATCCGTCACGGGCCGCACCATCCGCGTCGCTTCGAGTCCCTTGTACTCGCCCAACTCAACCTGCGGCAGAACTTCAACATGGACGTGAACCGAAAGCGGCTGCTCGCCAAATTTATTTAACGCCTCATCGTTGTCGAGATGAATGTCCGGCTCGCCAAGCACGGCCAACTCATTCTGCTCAATCACATCCGTCACAGCCTGCGGCACAAGCTCGCGCAGGACTTCGCTGCGAATCTCATCCTTAAAGCGCGCACGCACCACGGAGCGCGGCGTATGCCCGCGACGAAAGCCCGGCACGTTGGCGAGCTTTGCATAGCGGTCGCTAATCTGGTCATAAGCAGAGCGCACAGTCTCAGCGTCAATCTCAATCTTAATCTCTTTGCGTGTTGACGAAACGTCAACGATTTCTGTCTTCATCAAACTACAAAGCCCGTTCGAGCGCGTGTGGCATCTTGCGCCGAACGGGCGT
>JBAWGU010000691.1:0-2644 GCA_049593215.1 Pyrinomonadaceae bacterium | reverse complement strand
TTCCTGAATAGGTTGCGATGATGCGTTCGCGTACTTGTGCGGGCGTGAGCTTCTCCTGCTTTTCAAGGTAGTAGGCCATCAGGGCTTCGTCAACGCAGACGGCGCAGTGGGCTGCGTGGTCATCTTCAAAGCAGGTGTGCAGGCTCTTGTGGCCGAAGCTTTCATCGCAGTGGCAATAGCAGGGAAGCTGCGCAATCGTCTGCGGAATCTCGCGCACAACGCGATAAGCTTCGCGCGCTTTACCTTCAAATTGCTCAGCCGCAAGCGTCGGCGCAAGGCTCGCCAAACTCGGCTTGCTCTCCATGTGCGCTGGCACACGCGCAACCGTTTGATGAGAATGCGCGCGTGGCGCAGTCGCCTCTGTTGAAGTTGAAGATGTGGCTGGCGAAGATGTGCGGCCTGTGCCGGTTTGGTCCTGACGCTGTATATAAGCGACGGCCAGCACGGCAGCCAGAGCTATCAGAATGACGGGAACAAGTTTTTTCTTCATCTGAAATTTCCTCACTATTGTTTGACGCTCAACTTTAATGCGAAGAGTGCCCGCTCATCTTCATCATCGCGGGACGCACGCGCATGAAGAAGCGGTAAGAGGTTGGATGATTACCATAAACATCGTCAAGGATAGCAGGCTTGGAATAGAACGTCACATCCATTCCCAATCCAATCGAAAGTTTATCAGTGGTCCAGATATCACGCGCGAAGCCTGTGGTGTAAGCGCCGATGCGGAACGATGGATGATCTTCCGCGATGCCCAGACGGGCGCGGTCATCTGCGCGCAGGAGATGATTCTTGTCCACCAGCTCAAGCCGCGTATAAAGATAATTCTTCTCAAAGAAGTTGATTGTTGACTCTGCCGTGTAGCCGTTGAGGTTAAAGACCTCGCCGCCTTCAGTTGTTTCGTGATTGCGGCCCCAGATAATGCTCGTGGCCCAGTTGCCGCGCTCGAAGGGTTTGTTGTAGCTGACGGAAGCAGTCGTGCGCCGCGTCGTGCCACGCTCTAAAGCTTCCGGGTCGCGCAGAAAGCCGTAGCTCAACTGCATGGACCAGTTATTATTCGGCGCAAACGAGAGACGCGCCGAGCGAGAGTCCCACGGCTTGAACTCGAAGTTGTAGCGATTCTCGTCCGGCTCGTGGCCGTTGAAGATTGACCCTTCGAGTTTGAGCCAGCGATAGGTGAAGCCCGTCGTAAAGACTCCGAAAGCGATGTGCGTCGAATCTTGCAGATGATGCGCGAGCGGCGCAGACGGATTCTCCGACGCGGACGCGCGGTGCATGAACGCGACAGGCCCAAGCGCAGGCTCGCCGGGAAAACCGAAATAGGTGGACCACGTTCCGCGCTCGCCGAGCGGCATCGTGTACGAGGCTGAAAGCTCCATGAACAGATCGTGCGGGTGTTGTTTATCAATCAACGGCTGGCCTTTGTACGTCTCGCCTGTTTGAAAGAGTAGGGGCGAGCCGCCGCGCGCAAAGGTGAAAGGCTCGAAGCTGAACATGCCGCGCAACTGAAGCGTGCCCGGCCCCGCGCGACGAACCGCCATCGGCATAAACCAGCTCAGAGAT
The DNA here is from genome assembly GCA_049593215.1 of Pyrinomonadaceae bacterium. Classification (GTDB taxonomy): domain Bacteria; phylum Acidobacteriota; class Blastocatellia; order Pyrinomonadales; family Pyrinomonadaceae; genus JBAWGU01. The sequence continues at coordinate 1,084 of JBAWGU010000691.1, read as the reverse complement.
TCAAGCTTAGTCACGCCGCGCTCTCCCCCCTGAGCGTTGACGCCAATCTTCACATCGCCATGAAACATCAAGAGCCATTCACCCGAAACTCTGTACCACATGTGCATAGGCGTAGAGGCTGGTTGCCATGAAGTTCCCGATCCCATCTGGCCCATCGAGATTGTGTTGCTCTCGCTCGCGCCGACGCGAATCGCCATCTGTTTGTCGGAAGTCAAAACCATTGGTCCCATGCTGCTCGAACCCATGTTCATGCCCGGCATGGAATCTTTCATCGCGCCGGATTTTGCGCCGTCCGTTTTCATGTTGCTCATGCCGGGATGAACGTGGCCGGGAGCGTTCTGAGGTTGAAGCGTATCCGTTGTGGGGATTGATTGCGGCGTTTCAGCTTTAGCGGGAGATGGGACTGGCGCGGCCTCCGTTGATGGCGATTGCGCGGGCATGGGCATGTTCATCTGTTGCTCAGGCGTTGGCGCAGCTTCCGGTGACGGCGTTGGAGACGGCGAAGGCGCAGGCATCTCTTTCATGTCCATGCCCTGCATCTCATCTTTCTTCTGTTCGTTTGGCTGCTTTTTCTTCTGAGCGGTTTTCGGTTTCTGCTTGGACGCGCCGGGCATCTTGCTCATGTCATGCCCTTCGTGCTGCGCGAAGCCTGTGCCGCCGCTTAACAGAATTAAGGCGAGGGCAAGTGTGCAAAATATTAATGCTTGATGTTTCATGATTATAAAAAAACTCTGATGCCTGATTGATTCGTAGAGTTTATCAGTCCTGTAGAGAATGGGGCAGCCTCTACCGCGCTTTTTTTTGTATGCTAAGATTGACAAAATGATGCGTGGAGAGGATGGAAGATTTTGTTGCATACGAACGAGGGGACGGAGTGGGTTGAGCAGACGCTCCGAGAGATGACGTTGGAAGAGCGTGTGGGCCAGCTCTTGATGCCTGAGACGACGGGCGTGCTCGTGCATGAAGAGAGCGAGCAGTACGCTCGTCTTGTTCATGCGATAGAGAATCTTGGTGTCGGCGGCTTCATCATCTACAACGGCGACGCGCTCACGACAGCCGCTTTGACAAACCGTTTGCAGCGCAG
>JBAWGU010000690.1:0-3561 GCA_049593215.1 Pyrinomonadaceae bacterium | reverse complement strand
CTTATGGCTCAAGCAAAAAAAGCTCTCAGCAAGAACGGCAAGAAACAGACGCGCGGTGTCGCGCGCTCTGGCGTGAAGACTTATGACAACTACATCGCGGGCGAGTGGGTGCGTAGCTCCGGGGGCGAGACGTTTGAGAACGTGAACCCTGCGGACACGCGTGATGTGGTCGGACGTTTTCCGCTTTCAACGAAAGAAGATGTTGACCGTGCGGTTGAGGCTGCGAGCGAAGCTTTTAATCGCTGGCGCAAGACGCCCGCGCCGCGCCGCGCCGAAATTCTTTTTCGTCTCGGCGAGATTCTGATTCGCAACAAGGACCAATACGCCGCAGAGATGACGCGCGAGATGGGCAAGGTCTTGAAAGAGACGGGCGGCGATGTGCAGGAAGCGATTGACTGCACCTACTACACTGCCGGTGAAGGCCGCCGTCTTCACGGCTTCACGACGCCCGCAGAGATGCCCAACAAGTTTGCCATGTGCGTGCGCCAGCCCGTGGGCCTATGCGGCTTGATTACGCCCTGGAACTTTCCGATGGCGATTCCTTCATGGAAGCTTATCCCCGCACTCGTCTGCGGCAACACAGTCGTCATCAAACCCGCCGAAGACACTCCGCTCTCAACTTATAATCTAGTTAAAGCCTGCGAAGAAGCAGGCATCCCTCCGGGCGTAGTCAATCTCGTGACAGGTTATGGCGAGACGGCTGGCGCGGCGATTACGAATCACGAGGCGTTGCGTTTAATTTCATTCACAGGCTCGACCGAAACGGGCCGCGTCGTCGCGCACGCCTGTGCGGAGCGCAACGCCATCTGCTCGCTTGAGATGGGAGGCAAGAACGCCATCATCGTGATGGACGATGCGGATGTTGACCTCGCCGTTGAAGGCGCTGTGTGGGGCGCGTTCGGCACGTCGGGCCAACGCTGCACGGCCTCTTCGCGCCTCATTGTTCATAAGAAGGTCTATAAGAAATTTTCGCAGAAATTAATTGAGCGCGCCGAACGTTTACGCATCGGAAACGGCGCGAATGAAAGAACGGAAGTCGGGCCGGTGATTAACGCGGATGCTGTCAATAAGATCATGGGCTACATCGAAGTGGGCCAGCGCGAAGACGGCGCGCGCCTCGCAACGGGCGGCAAGCGTCTGACAAGCGGCGAGTACGCGAACGGCTATTTCATCCAGCCGACAGTCTTCACAGACGTTGCGCCCCAGATGCGTATCGCGCAGGAAGAAATCTTCGGGCCGGTCACCTCTGTCATCCCGACAAGCTCTCTGGAAGAAGCTGTAGAGATTGCCAACGGCGTGCGCTACGGACTCTCTGCCGCGATCTACACGCAGGATGTCAACCGCGCCTTTCACGCGATGAACGAGACCTACACGGGCATCTTCTACATCAACTCTTCGACCATCGGCGCGGAAGTCCATCTGCCCTTCGGCGGCACAAAGGGAACCGGCAACGGCCACCGCGAAGCTGGCACGCAGGTCTTAGACATTTTCTCGGAATGGAAATCCGTGTACGTTGACTATAGCGGCAAATTGCAGCGTGCGCAGATTGATGTGATAGAAGCGAGCGGAAGCAGTTGAGCTTGGAAGATGAAAGAGTGGCCTGAGTTTAATGAACATGGTGATTTGCCGGTTGGCATTTATCAAGCCACACTTGCCGAAGTGATTGAGCATTTCGGACGCAGTTCTTTGCAAAGGCAGCGTGTTGCTCAGAGGCTGATACGCATTTACGACTTGGCGCACGCCACAGGTTTGGTTGCGCGCTTCATCATCTATGGATCGTTCGTCACATCCAAGTCGTCTCCGAATGACGTTGACATCTTTCTGCTGATGGACGATGCGTTCGATAAAAACCAAACGTTCGACGAAGTTAATGCTCTCTTCGATCATATGACGACGGAAGTAAACACCGGGGCAAGTGTATTCTGGATGCGCCGTTTATCAATTCTTGATAGCGAGCAGGAGTTGATCGAGCATTGGCAAATCAGACGCGATAAATTTAAGCGCGGGATTGTTGAGGTGATAAGCCGTGATTAAAAATGATCTGGAATTGCAGGCAATGCTGGAAAGAGTCCAATACTTCCATCGAATGGTTACTCATCTGCGAAAGACAGAAACTAATCCTGTGAACTATAAAGCGTCGGCGGGCGGTTTTCTCGCCGAGATTGACCGGATGAATTTTGAAGTGCGCGAATATTTATCACTGCATCCGAGCGAAATGAAGAGTGAAACGGAACTTGTAGAGGTTTAAGTTTTTCGCTAAGGTCTTCCATCTTTTAGCCCCCTGCTTGAAACCAAAGCTCTAACATCAAACTTCTGGAGTGAAGCGATGATTGTCGGACTGCCGAAAGAGATTAAAGACAACGAGTACAGGGTTGGCCTCACACCTGCGGGCGTGCGTGCGCTGACGGACGCGGGGCACACAGTCGTTGGTGAGAAGAGTGCTGGCGAAGGCTCAGGGTTTGAGGACTCTCTTTATCAACGCGCGGGCGCGACGATTCTTGATTCTGCGGATGATGTGTGGGCGCAGGGCGAGATGATCGTCAAGGTGAAAGAGCCGATTGCGCCTGAGTATCCGCGTATGCGCGAGGGACAACTGCTCTTCACTTATCTGCACCTCGCGCCGGACAAAAAACTGACAGAGCAACTGCTTGAACGCAAAGTGACGGGCGTGGCTTACGAGACGATCACGGACCGGAAGGGCACGCTGCCGCTTCTGACGCCGATGTCTGAAGTCGCGGGGCGGATGGCCGTGCAGGTCGGCTCTCATTATCTTGAGAAGATGAGCGGCGGTCGCGGCATACTTTTAGGCGGCGTGCCGGGCGTGCCTGCGGCGAGCGTGGTCATCCTGGGTGGCGGCGTGGTCGGCACAAACGCCGCGAAGATTGCCGTCGGCATGGGCGCGCATGTCACCATCATTGATAAAGACCTTGATCGTCTGCGCGAACTCGACGACATCTTCCTGACGAAGATTTCAACGCTCGCATCCAGCGCGTACATGATTCACGACGCCATCTCGCAGGCAGACCTGATTATCGGCGCAGTCTTAGTGCCGGGGGCGGCTGCTCCGAAACTTGTGACTAAGGGGATGCTGAAGGACGTGCCGAACGGCGCAGTCATCGTTGATGTCGCAGTGGACCAGGGCGGCTGCATTGAGACAACGCATCCGACGACGCATTCCGATCCGACTTATTACGTTGAAGGAGTGCTCCACTACTGCGTCGCCAACATGCCGGGCGCAGTACCGCGCACTTCCACGTTTGCGCTCACCAACGCGACGCTGCCTTATGCTCTGAAACTCGCTAACAAAGGTTTCATGGATGCCATCGCAAGCGATGCAGGTCTTAAAGAAGGCGTCAACACTTACGCAGGCAAACTAACTTACGAGGCAGTCGCCACAGCACAGGGACTCGAATACACGCCGCTAGACGAGATGCTCGGCGGCACGTCGAGCGCGAGCGCGTAAAGCGAAGGCAAAAGTAAAAAGGTAAAAGGCAAAAGGGAAGAACGGCTGAGCAGCCTTCTTCCCTTTTGCTTTTTTGTGCTTATTACAGCTATCAATAG
>JBAWGU010000689.1:0-12211 GCA_049593215.1 Pyrinomonadaceae bacterium | reverse complement strand
CGGACAACTGACTACGGACAACGGACGTTTTATCTATCAATCTCCCCAAGCACGATGTCCAGCGACCCGATGATGGCAACAACGTCTGCGACCATCTCGCCTTCCGCCATGTGCGGGAGGGCTGAGAGGTTGACGAAGCTTGGGCCGCGAACGTGAACGCGCGCGGGCTTTGGTCCACCATCGGATTTGACGTAAACGCCCAACTCGCCCTTCGAGCCTTCAATCGGGTGATAGACTTCGCCCGCCGGAACGTCGAAGCCTTCCGCGACAATCAGGAAGTGATGTATCAGCGCGTCCATGTGCGTCTTCATCGCTTCACGATCAGGGAGCACGACCTTCGGCGCATCCGCCTTAACAGGGCCGGGCTTCAAACGTGAGAGAGCCTGCACGACAATCTTGTGCGACTCTGTCATCTCGCGCATACGGACAAGGTAGCGCGCCCACACGTCGCAGCTATTCTCAACCGGAATATCGAAATCGTAATTCTCGTAACCCGTGTAAGGATTCGCGCGGCGGATGTCTAAATCAACTCCGCTCCCTCTTAAACAAGGACCAGCGAGTCCCCAGTCAATCGCGTCCTCCGCCGAGATGATGCCGATGCCCTGCGTGCGTTTCTGGAAAATCCTGTTGCCCGTCAGCAGCGTGTGCCATTCGTCCAGCGCTCCCGGAAAATCGTCTATGAACTGCTGGCACCTTCTCTCAAAACCCGATGGCAGGTCCATCATCAATCCGCCGATGCGAAAGTAAGAAGGCGTCATGCGCCCGCCGGATGCAGCCTCAATCAGATTCAGAATCTTCTCGCGCTCGCGGAAGCAGTAGAAGAAGACTGTCATCGCGCCAATATCAAGCGCGTGCGTTCCCAGCCAGACGCAGTGTGAAGCGATGCGCTGCAACTCGCAGAAGAGTACGCGAATAACTTGCGCGCGTTCAGGAATCTCAAGGCCAAGAAGTTTTTCGACAGCCATCACGTAGCCCAGATTGTTGCCGAGCGGATTGAGATAATCCATGCGGTCTGTGATGACAATACCCTGCTGCCACTTCTTATACTCGAACAGCTTCTCCATCCCCGTGTGCAGATAGCCTATGTCCGGCGTAGTCTTTACGACCATCTCGCCGTCAAGGACCAGTTCGAGACGCAGCACGCCATGCGTCGAAGGGTGCTGCGGCCCCATCGAGATGGTCATCTGCGTATCGAGAGGCTGGTCTATGACCTCAAACTGCGGTGGAAGATTTGCTGTCGAAGCGCTCATAATTAAACGTCAAAAATTCCGGCAACTTTGTAACTGAAGTCCGGTAGCAACGGTGAAGTCAATTTATCCTCACCACTCAAAGTTTCTATTAATTCCAACCCGGATTCGCTCAAGCGATGAACTTCGACATGACTTGCGCGCCAATCAACGATCCAGTATTCCCTGACTCCATATTTGCCATAGAGTCGCCTCTTAATGTTGCGATCACGCCGCTCATTCTCAGCGCCAGCAGAAAGAATCTCCACAACCAGATCAGGTGCGCCGTAAAGTTTGCCGCCGGACAGTATTTCCATAAATCGCTCATTAGTCAGATATGCTATATCAGGTCGGACAGAATCGTTTTCACTAAGAACTACGCCCGGCTCAGGTACAACTCTTCCGATTGGATTACGGCTCAAATATTCTTTGAGAGCGTAAAGCAGATTGGAGATAGCAAACTGATGAGCGATGTGAGGGGCGCGTGACACAAGCAAGTCTCCATTAATTAATTCATACTGCTCGTCGCTTTCAGGCAAAGCCTCTAAATCGGCGATGGTTAAAAGAGGTCGAATCTGCGTTGTCATATTAATCTCTGTGCTTTGTAGTCATCTCCAAATCGCTTGATGCTTTATTAAGTCAGGCTATAAGGCTCGTATCCTCGCAATGGAAAATCTTTGCGCAGCGCGTGGCCTTGCCAGTCGTCGGGCAGGAGTATGCGCCGTAGATCGGGGTGGCCGTCAAAAATAATTCCGAAGAGATCGAAAGTTTCACGCTCGTGCCAGTTGGCAGTGCGCCAGATGCCCGTCACGCTCTGAACGTGCGGGTCGTCTTCCGTTAATAAAACTTTCAGACGCAGGCGATGATGCTTTGTTGTTGAGAACAGGTGATAGTTGACTTCAAAGCGCGGCTCTTCTTCCGTGCCGCGATCCGCGCCGCAAATGTCTGAAAGAAAATTGAACTGAAGGTCAGGCGCGGTTTTTAAGAATGAGCAGGCTGCTGTGATGTGTTCACGCGGAACAATGATGGTGGTCTCGCCGAAGGCTTCAATCACTTCACTGACCCACGCGCCGTTCTGATGCTGCAACGCCGTCACCAACGGCGACGGCGCTACCTCGTTGCTCGGAGTCGGCTCAGCCTGCGATTCTGCGTTTCCCTTGCGCTCAACCTCGTTCGTCATAAGCCTCTATATGCCGACGGCGCGACACAAATTTATGTCGAAAATCTGTTTAAGCATTCAGCTATCAGCTTTCAGCGTTCGGCAGAAAACCGGAAGCTGACTGCTGGTTGCTGGAAACTGAGAGCTTTAAGACGAGCGACGACGCTCGTGTCTTGATGCGATGGTGTAGGGGCGCGGTCTCTCCTGCGCCGCCGCTTCATTTGTCGCAGAGATGGCAGAGCCGGGAAGAGTTCCGGGCGGCACAGCCTCGCGCGCTTCTTCTCTGGGAACGTCCCTGCGATCACGCACAGACTCTTTCATCACCTTGTCCTGCAACATCATCACCGCATGAATCAACATCTCAGGTCGCGGCGGGCAGCCCGGAATATACACGTCCACAGGCACAACCTTGTCCACGCCCTGCACAATCGCGTAGTTGTCGAACACTCCGCCCGAAGTGGCGCACGCGCCCATCGAGATGACCCATTTCGGCTCAGGCATCTGGTCGTAGATGCGCCTCAAGACCGGAGCCATCTTGCGCGAGACGCGACCCGAAACAATCATCACGTCCGCCTGTCGCGGGCTGGCGCGAAACACTTCCGAGCCGAAGCGCGCCAGATCGTTGCGCGCAGAAGTCGCGTTCATCATCTCTATGGCGCAGCACGCAAGGCCGAACGTTGCGGGCCACAGCGAAGACTTGCGCGCCCAGTTAATCAAAGAATCAAGGCGCGTGGTTAAAACTTCCGGCAATGCTTCGGCAATTATATTTTCGAGTCCCATAAAATCTTGCTCCGACTCGCTCTCGTCAGGCGACGCGCCGCTCAGCCGTCTCCGCGTTGCGTATTTCCGCATCATGCAAAAGACGCGCTTCCGCTTCCGCTTCGCGCCGCGCTCGCTCGCCCCAATCGAACGCGCCCTTCTTGACCACATAAATGTAGCCCGCCAGCAGCAGCGCGATGAACAGCATCATCTCGACATAGGCGAGCGTGCGCAGCCCCATCTGAGGCGAAGAGAGTGTCTTAAAGACAACCGCCCAGGGCACAAGGAAAATAACTTCAATGTCGAAGAGAATGAAGATCATCGCTATCAAGTAGAACTTGACAGAGAAGCGTTCGCGCGCAGAGCCAACAGGGTCTTTGCCGCACTCGTAAGGCATCAATTTCGTGCGCGTCTGTTTGCGCTGGCCCACAAACTGCGAGAGCACGACGTTGGTCACGGCAAAGCCTGCCGCAACAATGAACATCAGCAGGATTGGCAGGTAATCTCTCAGTTCAAACTTCGACATACGTCTCCCCTCAACAGCTTGAACATTTCGACAAACGCGAAGCCGAGCGACCATCACGCTTCGGAATGCGCCCGTTTAGAGATTGAGAATCATTGTACAAGCGCATCGTAGTTCATTCATTTATCACTGTCAAGCGAACTTTCCGCCGTGTCAAAGCCATTGGCGGAAAGAAGATTGACCGCCTGAAAATCCTTATGCTACTGTTGCTTTCGGGCCTCATCGAATCAATTTTTTCTGAACAGAGAGCAGCTCGCAGGCTACGAAGCGAACACTTGTGATTACCGGATTCAACACGGATATTGTGCATAATGGCGTGACTTATCACGTACAGACAGAGGACAAAGGGCTGGACACGCCGCTTATCCTGTCGCTGATTTTTGTGCGCGGTGAAATACTCGCCAGCAAACGCTCGCACTACGACGACCTGCTCGCACGCGGTTTCAATCAGGAAGTTTTAGCCGAACGCCTTCAACGCCAGCATAAATTAATCTGCGCCGCCATACACGCTGGCCGCATCGAAGACCTCAAACGCATGACTCAACGCGCCGCAGCCGAAACGCGCGCCGCGCAAGCCGCAGAAGAAGAAACAAAATCCGCTCCAACCGAAACGCCCGTTCAGCAGGAATCTCAAGCGGAGAGGGAAGAGGCCGCTGCGCCGCCACAGCCGGAAAGGATAGGAGTCACAAGGCCACTAGAACCTCTTACCGCAGATTTTGCGCAGGCTGCGAAGTCGAAAGAAGCGCTGCATCTCAATCTTCTTGAAGAGCGAGAATTTCGCGCAGGCGAATTTGTGACGCTTCGCATACGCGTCAGTCGCGGGTCCGGAGAGACTCGAAATGCGGTGCCGGATGTTCCCGTCGGAGTGAAGATTCTGGGCACAACCTTTCGCCCGCTCATCAGCACTGCGCTCACGGACCGCGATGGCGTGGCAATAGTTTTTGCCGCGCTCCCGCTCTTCACTTCAGGCCGCGCGGCAGTCCTGATACGTGTCGCCATCAACGATCAGGAAGCGGAGATTCGCCGCATCATCCATCATGCCTGAAAAATTCAAGACTGCTTGCAAAGGACGGCGTTGACCTATCTTGCTTATCCAGATTAACGGCGAAGCGCGCGACGTGCCCGACAAGATCACTCTGACGGAACTGATTAAACACCTGAGCCTCGCGCCCGAACGTCTTGCCGTAGAGCTTAACCATGAAGTCGTCCGCCGCGCCCAATGGCCCGACACAGTTCTCAATGAAGGCGACAGGCTCGAAGTGGTTCACTTCGTCGGAGGAGGTTAAAGCAGTTTTCAGTTTTCGGTTTTCAGTTTTCAGTTTCCAGAGGTGAAACGGTCGGACTTTTTCTGTAAACTGAAAACTGAAAACTGAAAACTGTTGAGAGGTTTGTTATGTCAGGAATAGCGACGAAGGTGTCAGGGGCGTTGGATGAAAAGTTTTTGATTGCGGGGCGCGAGTTTAATTCTCGTTTGATTATCGGGACGGGGAAGTATCGCAGCTTTGATGAGATGAAAGCGGCGCACAGGGCTTCGGGCGCGGAGATGGTGACGGTGGCTGTGCGGCGCGTGCAGCTTGATAGAAGCGCGGAATCTTTTCTGGACCATCTTGATCCAACGCTTGCCATCCTGCCCAACACTGCCGGTTGCTACACCGCCGAAGACGCAATCCGCACAGCGCGTCTGGCGCGCGAAGCTCTCGGCACAGACCTTATCAAGCTCGAAGTCATAGGCGACCAGACCACGCTCTTTCCAGACAACGAACAGACGCTCGAAGCCGCGCGCGTGCTTGTCAAAGAAGGTTTCACAGTCCTTCCTTACTTCACAGACGACCTCATCATGGCGAAGAAGCTTCTGGACGCAGGCTGTGCCGCCGTGATGCCGCTCGCCGCGCCTATCGGCTCAGGACTCGGCGTGCAGAATCCTGCGAACCTGCGCATCATGCGCGAGCAGTTGCCGGATGCGACGATCATCGTTGATGCAGGAGTCGGCACGGCGAGCGATGCTGCGATTGCGATGGAACTCGGCGCAGATGCAGTCCTGATGAACACTGCTATCGCAGAAGCGCAGAACCCTCAGCAGATGGCAACTGCCATGCGCCTCGCCATCGAAGCAGGCCGCCTCGCCTACCTCGCCGGACGAATGCCCAAACGCCTCTACGCGAGCGCGTCAAGCCCAATTTCAGGAGTGATAAGATAAGAACGTGAATCGTAAATCGTAAATCGTGAATAGAAGCAAAGCGTTTTCTCCATTTACGATTCACGATTTACGATTTACGGCTTTTAAGGGTTCGCGGCTTTTGGTGTGACGCTCGATGTTGAGCCGTTGCGTTGAAAGTCTGTGGCGTTGTTGTTTATGTCTGTGGCGTTGGGGCTGCGTATGAGGTCGTTGGTTGAGCCGCCTGCGAAAGTGAAGATTGAGCCTTCGCCGTAGGCGATGAAGGTTGACGAAGGCGTTGCTGCGCCGCCTTGATAAGTGAGGCCGTCAAGTTTTTCATTGTTCAGCTCAATCTTGATCCCGCCTGTCGTGTTGTTCATCTCAAAACCGAACGGGGCCGCATCGAAGTCTGCCGCGACGCCGAACGTCTCCGGCCCGTTGACGATGAGAAAATAGCTGTGAGAAGCGATGAGGGTGGTGCGGCTGCCGATTTCGCCGGGCAGTGTGATTGCGCCCGGAGTATTGCTTGAGCCTGCGGGACGGAAAGAGACGATGAGGCCGCTGATGTCCAGCGTATGGTCGCTAGTGTTGTAAAGCTCAAGAAAGTCGTTGCGCGTCTGTGTTGAAGAAGCAGAGAAGGAGACGAGAGCCTCGTTGATGATGACCTGTCCGGCTGAAGGAGTCGGCGGCAGAGGCTCAACGGTGAGGCTCGCGGGTTGGCTCAAAGCAGTATGCGAAGAGTTTGTCGCGGAGGCTGTGATTTGAATTGAGCCTGCGCTGCGGCCACGAACGATGAGCGTTGCGCTGTCCATGTTCGAGTTATGGCGCACGCTTTCGAGGTCGGCCACATTCGCGTCAGTTGCCGTGAAAGAGAATGAAGTGTTGGCGAGCGGGCGTCCGAATTGATCGAAGGCTTGCGCGATAAGCTGCGTGGTTTGATTCAGGGTGACGCCGGATGAAGCAGGCGAGAGCGTCACACTGCTCAAAATCTTTTCGCGCTCCACAAAGAATGTGCCGTCAACTTTCAAGCCGGGAGAGAAGAGCCTGCCCATCGAGCCAGCCGCGTGTGTGTGTCTGTTGAAATCTCCGTAGATGTCGGGCGAGCGTGTGATGGATTGGTTGATGCTCTCTCCCGTAAAACCGTCGTCGTTTGCGCCGTAAGAAAATTGCGTGATGAAATTATCCGAAGCGTCGCGCAGCACGACGTTGATTCCGTTATTCGAGAGAGACAGAGAGCCGACGGAAGCTTTCAAGACCTGCGCGCCGCCAAACTGCGGATTGCTTGAATCGGGTGTGCCACCGCCGAAGACAACAACAGCGTCGCCAGCAGGAATGAATGTGTTGGGAGCGAATTTGTGACGCGTAGTTTCATTTGTTCCGGTCAAAGTTCTGGTACGAATTGACCAGCCTGAAAGATCAATCGCAGAATTTGAAGCATTGACCATCTCGACAAACTCATCATCCGTTCCGCTGCGCACACCGTCATAATTAGCATCGCCTTCAAGATTATCCGGCGGGTCGGCTAACAATTCATTGATGACAATCTGCGGCGTTGTAGCTGCAAGCGTGGCTGAGCCGTTGATGTTGCTTGCAGACGCGTTGACCTTAGCTGTGCCTTGATTGAGTGCTGTTGCAAGTCCATTTCTGTCAATCAGGGCCACATTCGCATCGTCTGTCGTCCATGTGAAAGAGACGCCGCCAATCTCCTCTCCGTCGCTGTCGAAAGCGTGCGCCTTGAATTGCTGTGTGCCGCCGATGTTGATAGCGGCTGATGAAGGCGTTACTTCGATTCGCGCTACGACGCGCTCACGCTCTCGCACCGTTAGCTGAGCGGGTGCGGATGAGACTCCGTTGGCTGAGACTGTGATCTGAGTTGTGCCCGCAGCGATAGCGTTGGCGAGGCCGCTCTGGTCTATCGTCGCAACCTTCGTCGCGCTAGATTTCCATTGAAAAGTGATTCCGCTTATCTCTTCGCCGCTCCCTGCAAAAGCATGTGCTGTGAATTGCTGTTGAGTCCCGGTGACGATATTTGCAGAGGCGGGCGTGATTTCGATGCGATCAATTCTCTGAGCAACCGGCGCAAGATAAATCTCAGAGTTGTTGGCAAATTCTGAAGATGATACAGAGCCTGAAAGAACGCGCGGGAAGTTGAATGCTATGAGCGTGCCGTCGTCATTTAATGAAGAGACAACTTCTGCGGTGGCAGCAGAGGGCGCGTTTGTGATGCGCGTGATTTGAGAAGTTGGAATGTCGTAAACGTAAAGCTCTACGCTGCCGTCGAAGTTGCCGCCGATGACGCTGCGGCGTGTGGCGAATGCGATGCGCGAGCCGTCGCCGCTGATGGTCGGATGTAGAGGCACGTCCGTGACGCGTGAGCCTAATGAAGTAATCTGCCGCGTCGAATCGCTCTCCGAATCGTAGAGAAAGACCTGCGTGGTGTTTGTCGCGGTCTGCGCGGCATAGACTGTGCGGGTTCCGTTGTCGCTGATGGCGCGTCCGTGTGTGAACGCAAGGCTGCTCGCGTTGCTTGCGATGACACGCAATGAATTGTTGCTGCGGTCTAGAAGCATCAGGTCGCGTTGCGTTGAGGGTTGAGAATCGTGGTCCAGTATGAACGCGATGCGCGAGCCGTTGCCGCTTATCTTCGCTTCGATTGCGCCGACTGTTCCCTGTGTGCCGGTCAGTTGTGTAAAGTTGCCGCTTGTCGAATCGTAGATGAAGACTTCGAGATTGGCGTCTGCGTTTTGACTTGCGAGGTTGCGGTTTGAAGTGAAGACGACGAAGCGCCCGTCGTCCGTGATGGACGGTTGAAAATTTCCATCGCTCGTGCGAAGCGAAGGTGTTTGGGGAGTTGTGCTGGTAATCTGTCGCAGCGTCTGGCCGTCGAAGAGAAAGATTTCGGAGTTGCCATCCATGTTCGTGCCGAGCGGGTCGTCTTTCGAGGCGAAAGCGATGAGAGTGCCGTCCTGTGAAATGGCAGGAGCAACCGCGCGCGTCGCTCCCATCTCCGAAAAAGTTGACGGCTCGTGCGTGATGTCTGCGAAGATGGCATGAAAGCTCGCGTTGCCGCCGGTAGCTGCAAGGTCTGCCGTGCTCTCGAAGGCAATGCGCCGCCCGTCGCCGCTTAGCGTTGGATTAAGGTTGATGGCTTCTTCGCTTGTGCTGGTTACGCGTCGCGGCGCGTTTGATTGCGAACGTGCGTGGCGAAGATCATGGATGCAGAGCGCGAAGGTGAAGCATGTGAGTGTCAGGAAAATTTTGTAGCGAAGCATTGAGGATTGCTCCTTGATAGGCGCGACGTGCGAAGTGGCTGCGGCGCGCGTGAGGTTAACAACGGAAGAGAGTTAAGCAACCCGTTGGCTCTACCGGAAACGTATAATCAAGCGAGAATGAAATGCTCAGGCGCGACCTGACGGTTGCGAGGTAGGATGATTAAGAGAATAGATAGTCGCGCCGAACTGTGCCACCAGCGCGCAGCATTCTACAACTTTTAAGATGAGTGAGAAGAAGAAAGTTCGCAACCCTGTTGCAGAAAATAGATTTGTTTTTGCGAGTAAATTTGGAAGAGAATGATGGAGCGTATAAGCAAGATAATAGGGGCAGGGCTTGTCCCTGCCCGCTCAACTTACAGAAGATTCAAACAGGATGGACAGGATAGACAGGATAAAAAAGAACGATGAAGTAGGAATGATGAGCAGGAAAGAAAGACGAAAAGCTGGCTCTTCATCACTGCCGCGTTCCTCATTCATCGTTTCTTCTTTATCCTGTCTATCCTGTCTATCCTGTTAATTTATCGTTCGGGCAAAAGACGGGCAGGGACAAGCCCTGCCCCTACAGTTTCATTCAAGGAGCGCTATTCAAGATGGGTCGTCATTCTTTTATCTTTTATCCTTCGTCTTTCATTCTTGCTCTGCTCGTCGTTTTTGTTTTCGCGCAGGCGAGCGGTGAGACTTGTTGGGCGCAGACAGTTGAGAGCAAAGCTCAGGGCAAGGATGCGAAGAAGCTCAATCCTGAACTGTTGAAAAAGTATGTCGGCAGGTACGAGCTTGAAACCGGAATCATCCCAATCTCAACGCTTGATGTGACGATTGAGAATGGAGAGTTGTGGGTCAAGCCTTCCGTTATCAAGAAGCGCAGAATCGTTCCAAAATCCAGAGGAGTATTTCTTGATGAAGTTGAAGGCACACGCTACGCATTCAACAAAGATGAAGAAGGCAAGATTGTCAGTCTCACTTTCGAGTTTGAAGGCAGCAGCTACACCGCCCAGAGAGTTGTGCTGCCTCCGCCGAGTCTTAAAGGCAACACGACGTTTCGCTTAAAGGGCTACGCGGACGCGCAGGTGGTCGCGCTCGCAGGCTCTTTCAATAACTGGAATCAATCGCAGCTAATCTTTGGCAGAGAAGGCGACGTTTGGGTCTGCCGTCTTGATCTCAATCCCGGCAAGCACACCTACAAATTCATCGTTGACGGCAACTGGCTCCTAGACCCCGACAATCCCAACACAGAAGAAGACGAAGCGGGCAACACTAATTCTGTTTTAATCGTCGGTGATAAATAAAAGCTGTCCGTAGTCAGTGGTCCGTGGTCAGTTGTTTTGAGTCTTAGCAGCGTTGAATGTTTTATCTTCAGGATTCAACTTACCAATCACAAACAACGGACAACTGACTACGGACAACGGACAATTCTTACTTCAGTCATGTCTTAAAGCTTTCACCGGATCAATGCGCGCGGCGCGTGATGCGGGATAGAGCGCGGCGAGGATTGAGACGCCGACGGCAAACGCGATTGCGCCGAGCCAGAGATAGGGCGGGAGCGAGAAGAAATCAACGAAGGACGCGCCCTGCGGCTTGAGCACGAAGCGATAAGCGAGACGATTCGCCAGCGCGTCTATGCCCCATGCCGCCAGCACGCCGAGCACGCCGCCTGTAAACCCTATCACCGCCGCTTCGACAAAAAAGATCAGCTTGATCTCTTTATCCTCCGCGCCGATGGCTTTCATAATGCCAATCTCGCGCGTGCGCTCAAGGATGGACATAATCATCGTGTTGGCGATGCCGAACGATGCAACGAGCAGAGAGATGCCGCCCATCAAGCCCAACACGGAATCAACGATGAGAAAGACCGTGCGAATCTGATCTAACTGGTCCACGATTGAGAAGCTGCCGAAGCCAAGCTCGTTCAAACGCTTTCTCACATCCGTCAACACCACAGGGTCAGTCACGCGAATCACAGCCGAGCCGTAGCCCGTGCCTTCGTCCTTGCCGATCAAACCATTCTCACGCGCGAGGCGCAAAGCAACCTCGCTCATCGAATCGTGATGCTCCGAAGTCCATGCTTTCGCCGCAGGCAGAGGAATGTAGATGTCCGAAGGCGGCATCATCCCGCGAATGTTCTGCTGCCCGTTCTTATCATTCTTCAAGACGCCGACGATGCGAAACGAGCGCGCCGAGAGTCCTTCCATCTTTGAAGATTCGTCCGTCTCTTCTTCAAGCGGGATGCCGAAAAAGTTTGGCGTCTCTTCTTCCTCATTCTGCCCGGCTTCATTCTTCTTCTGACCGGGCGGCGCGAGCAGCTCAAGCGTCTGCCCGATTGCATCCTCAGCTTTCGCGTATCCGAAGCTGCTCAAAAAATCTTCGTCAATAATTACTTCAGACGCCTCCGCGCTGCTAATCATTCCGCCCGCCGCAAACTCTTTGAAACGCGAAGACGGGTTAGGGACAATCGCGCCGCCTATCGTCTGCCGCAGCGCGTGACCATTCGAGCGCACGAAGACATTGAACGAGATCGAAGGCTCAACGGAAGCCACGCCCGGAATCTTTCTGATCTCTTCAATCGCCGCATCATCGAGGGTGCGCTCAGGCGTCTTGTCCGGCCTGAGCCTGCGGTTTCCGTGCTGTTCGGGCGCAGCCTCAGCATTCGCGTTAGCGTTGGCGTTGTTCGCGTTTGGACGTTTGAAGCCTGATTGAGCGAGCGTGTTAAGGCTGCGCCCGAAGACCGTAATCTCGTTGAAGAGGTCGAGGTCTTTGAAGCGTGTGACGAGATTTCGCTGCAAGCCCAGCCCGAACGAAACCATCGTCACAATCACAGCCACGCCGACAATCACGCCCATCGTCGTCAGCGTCGCACGCAACTTCGCCTCGCGCAGATTGCGAAGTGAAAGATGAAGAATGTCTATGAAGCCCATAAAGCAGTTTTCAGTTTTCGGTTTTCAGTTTTCAGTTCGTGACTTTCAGCTTTTGTCTGAAAACTCAAAACTGAAAACTGATTACTTGTTTAATCAAATACGTGATGAACGGCATCTGCGTTCCAGTCTGCGAGCGAGTGTGTGACCGAATCTGCGTGCGCGGCGCGCAGGGCCGATTCCGCGACCGTGTTGGTGACGCCGAGCG
>JBAWGU010000688.1:0-12495 GCA_049593215.1 Pyrinomonadaceae bacterium | reverse complement strand
GTTCCCGGCGTTGAAACGCCGGGCTAAAATCACCGCGCCGCTCGCGCGGCGACAGAAACGGCAAGGCTTCGTTCAGACTTGCATTTTTATTCCACTCTAAACTAAAATCCACAGTCCATCACCGGACTGTTGTTGTTGCTCTCCGTAGCTTTACACCAACCTTAGACAAGTAACCCGACGCTCTTAGGCATTGCCCCGTGCAACTCAATTTTGAAAGGTAATTCCCCAATGAAGTTAGTTCGTTTCTCCCTCCCCCTGCTTCTGATCCCCCTGATTATCTTTGCAGTGCGTTCTGCCGTTGCCTCCGGCGATAACTGGAAGCCGATTGATCCCGCCGAGCTTGCTTTGAAAGCCCCTGTGGTTGAGAAGGATGCTGACGCAGAAGTTCTCTTCTGGGACGTGCGGATGGACGATGCGGAGCAAGACCTTGTTTTCGCACACTATATTCGGATTAAAGTTTTTACGGAACGTGGCCGCGAATCACAGAGCAAGATTGACATCACTTATTCGGGCGACACGAAGGTCAAAGATGTCGCCGCGCGCACCATCAAGCCTGACGGCCAGATTGTCGAAGTCAAGAAAGAAGATGTTTTTGAGCGCACCATCATCAAGATGAGCGGCCTCAAAGTCAAAGCCAAATCTTTCGCCATGCCGGGCGTCGAGCCGGGAGCAATCATTGAATACAAGTGGCGTGAAGTGACGCCGGGCGCGTACGCCAACCACGAGCATCTGGATTTCCAGCGCGAGATTCCGATCCAGAAAGTTTCCTATCACATCAAGCCGCTCAACAATCCTTACATCTCATACGCCATGCGCTATCAGGCGTTTCACATGCCGAGCGTTAATGCTGTCAAAGAGAAAGACGGGTTCTACAATCTGACGCTCACCAACGTTCCTGCTTTTCACGAAGAGCCGCGGATGCCCCCCGAAGATCAGGTGCGCGCGTGGGCGCTCGTCTATTATTCGGAGGATAAGAAGCTTGCGCCTGCCGCCTACTGGAAAGAGCGCGGCAAAGAAGTTTATGAAGCGGCCAAGTCTTATATCAAGCCAAACGACGATGTAAAAAAGAAGGCCGCAGAGTTGATTGCAGATGCCAAAACGGATGAAGAGAAACTGCAACGCCTCTTCGATTTCTGCCGCACCAATATCAAGAACGTCAACGACGACGCTTCGGGCCTGACCGCCACCGACCGCGAAAAGTTGAAGGAGAATAAATCTTCCGGCGACACCTTGAAGCGCGGCATGGGAACGGGACTCGACATAGATTCTCTCTTCATCGCGCTGGCGACAGCCGCAGGCTTTGAAGCGCGCCCCGTGCTTCTCTCCGATAGAAGCAGAATCTTTTTTGACCCGGGATTTACGGACAGCTATTTCCTGCGAGGCTTCAATACGGCGGTGCGCGTTGGCGGCGAGTGGCGTTTCTTCGATCCGGCCAGCACCTATGTTCCTTTCGGCATGTTGCGCTGGCAGGAAGAGAATCTACAGGCGCTCATTGCCGACCCGAAAGAGCCTGCGTGGGTGGAGACGCCGCTTTCGCCTCCTGAGAAATCTATGGAAAAGCGCGCGGCCAAACTCTCTTTGAGCGAAGACGGCACGCTCGAAGGCGATGTGCGCATAGAATATACGGGCCAGCTCGCAGCCGAAAGAAAAGAGGACGCCGACGACGATTCGCCGCAACAGCGAGAGCAGAACCTGCGCGACCGGATCAAGGAGCGCATGAGCACTGCCGAACTCTCTGATATCAAGATTGAAAACATTACGGACGCGACGAAGCCTCTCGTCTATTCTTATCATGTGAAAGTGCCCGGCTATGCGCAGCGCACAGGCAAGCGGCTCTTTCTTCAACCCGCATTCTTTCAGCGCGGCGCGGGCGCACTCTTCCCTGTGGCAACCAGACAGTCGCCTATCTACTTTCACTATCCATGGTCTGAAGATGACAATGTGACGATTGAGCTGCCCGCAGGATTCGCGCTCGACAACGCAGACGCGCCGCCGGGGATAAACGCTGGCGAGGTCAGCCAGTACGGTGTGAAGATTACGGTCACGAATAAGAAGACGCTCAACTATCATCGCACCTTCTTCTTCGGCGGCGGCAGCAGCATCTTCTTTCCGGCCACCAGCTACACCCAAATCAAGGCCGTCTTTGACACGCTTCATGAAAGAGATGGACACACCATCGTGCTCAAACAATCGGCAGTAGCAGCGAACTAATGAAAAGCTGTCCGTTGTCAGTTGTCAGTGGTCCGTTGCAAAAAACGAAAACAACTGACTACGGACAACGGACAGCTTTGTGAGATTTTAAGATGATGAAGAAATTAATCGGATGCTCGTTTGTGTTGGCTTTGATTGCGTCGTCTGCATTTGCGACGGGCGGCAGTGGCAGCGACGATGCTCCGCCAGCGTGGTTGCAACAGGCGGCGGCGGCGAGCGTGCCCACTTACAACAAGGATGTGCCCGCCGTCGTGCTGCTTGACGAGTCAACAGTCACGGTTGGCGACGATGGCAAAGTCGTAACCGTTCATACTTACGCCGTGCGCGTGCTCAATCGTGAAGGGCGCGATGAGGCGGTCGCGCACGAAGTTTATCAAACCGACACGGAGAAGGTGCGCGAGATGCACGCGTGGCTGATACGCCCTTCGGGACAAGTCAAAAGTTATGGCAAGGATAAGGTCGCGGATTTGAGCGCGCAGCCAAACGACATTTATAACGAAGTGCGCGTCAAGCTGATTGTGGCTAAAGACGACGCTGAACCCGGCGCAGTCTTCGGCTACCAGACGACGACAGAGGATCGCTCTGTCTTCACGCAGTTTGATTGGGACTTTCAAGACCGGCTGCCGACGCTCGTCTCGCGCTACACCGTCGCCGTTCCTGCGGGCTGGCGCGTCAACGGCATCACCTTCAATCACGCGAAGATTGAGCCGACCACGAGCGGCTCCGCTTATACATGGGAGCTACGCAATCTGCCCCCGAT
Source organism: Pyrinomonadaceae bacterium (assembly GCA_049593215.1). GTDB lineage: Bacteria > Acidobacteriota > Blastocatellia > Pyrinomonadales > Pyrinomonadaceae > JBAWGU01. The sequence goes on along the minus strand of JBAWGU010000688.1, from coordinate 9,524 downwards.
TGAAGAAGAGCCGATGAGTCCGCCGATTACGAGCATCGCGCCGCGCCTTGCGGTTAGCTACTACCCTGCTGCCGGAGCGCAGGCTGGCATGGGCAAGACTTTCGACACGTGGGCGGATGTCGCGCGCTGGATGAGCGAGCTGGAAGACCCGCAGGCAACACTGGATGATCCTCTGGCGGCGAAGGCGCGCGAGTTGACGGCCAACTCCAAAACAGAGCTTGAGCGCATTCAAGCCATCGGGCATTACGTTCAGGGCATTCAGTACATCTCCATACAAACTGGGATCGGGCGCGGCGGCGGCTATCGTCCACATGCCGCGACAGAAGTCTTCGCAAAATCCTACGGCGACTGCAAAGACAAAGCGAACTTGATGCGCGCCATGCTCAAGGCCGTCAAGATTGAATCCTACATGGTCTCAATCTATTCAGGCGACCCGACCTATGTGCGTGAAGAGTGGGCCTCGCCGCAACAGTTCAATCACTGCATCATCGCTATCCGTGTGAGCGATGACACACAGTCTCCAACGGTTATCAACCACCCGACACTGGGCCGCCTGCTCATCTTCGATCCGACGGAAGAGAGCACGCCCGTCGGCGATCTGCCGCCTTATGAGCAGAACAGCTTTGCCCTCGTTGATGTTAAAGATAAAGGCGCGCTGGTGCGTATGCCTGTGACGCCGCCCGAAGCGAACCAGTTGGAGCGTCAGGCGGATGTCAGCCTCTCGCCTGACGGCTCGATTACGGCGAGCGTTCGTGAACGCTCGAAAGGACAATCTGCGGTTCGCGCGCGCGCTATTTTCAACGGCGTCGCGCGCGCGGATTTCACGAAAGTGATGGAGTCGTGGATTGCTTCGAGCGCAAACGGAGCGAAGCTCTCAAGGGTCGAGCCTTCAGACAGCAAGACGGACGGACGCTTTGCTCTGGATGTGGATTTCACTGCGGCAAACTACGGTCAACTGATGCAAAATCGTCTGCTCGTCTTTAAGCCCGCCATTGTCTCGCGGCGCGAATCGCTGTCTCTCACGGAACAGAGCCGCAAGCAGCCTGTGGTCCTCAAAGCCAACGCCTACACGGAGACTGTGCGCGTCAAACTCCCCGAAGGCTTTGATGTTGACGAGCTGCCGGACGCTTTGAAGCTCGACGCGCCCTTTGGCAACTACTCAACCAGCTACACCGTCAAAGACGGCCAACTCGTCTTCTCGCGCACAATGGTCTTGAGAGCCGCAACCATCCCGACAGAAGACTACGCCACTGTTCGCAACTTTTTCGAGCGCATACGCGCGGCTGAGCAATCGCCCGTCGTCCTCGCCAAGAAATAGAAGCAACGCAAAAGCTGGAAGAGAAACAGGAGAGGCCGAGATTAATTGTCTTGTCTCTCCTGTTCGCCTTTGGATAAGATACACGCCGAACCGTCTGCAAAGTCTTCCGGCTAACTGCAATCTTCTGCGCTCTCAAGCAGACAACAATTCAAGAGGAGCTTAAAGTCAATGGTCCCTAAACCTCCTGCCCCGCTTGTCGGTTACCTGCAATCAGGTCGCTGCGCCTTATTCGTCGGCTCCGGCCTCTCTGCGGCGGCGAAACTTCCGACGTGGAAAGATTTGCTCAAAGAGATGATTGACGAGATAGGCGGCGGTGACACCTCTAAGCCCGTCGTTCAGGAGCTGACTAAGATGCTCAACGAAGGCAAGCTGCTCGAAGTTGCCTTCCAATGCAGGGACGAATTGACCATCCCGGGCTACTCTGCGCTGCTCACACGCAAACTGCGCCCGGATGATCTCAAGATACCCGAACAGCACAAAATTATCACCCAACTGCCATTCGCGGCCGTCGTCACAACCAACTACGACAAGCTTTTGGAGATGGCTTATCAAGAGGACAAGAAAGGTCCGAAGGTCTTCACCCAGAAGATGAAAGGCACGCAGGGCACGGCCCTCTTCGATGGCGGGTTCTTCATCCTCAAAGCTCACGGCGACATTGACGACCCGGAAAGTTTAATACTCACCTCGCGCGATTACAGCGAGAACATCAATGCTAATCAGGCGTTCAATTCTTTCTTCTCCGCGCTGCTGCTGACGAAAGCGATTCTCTTCGTCGGCTACTCGCTCAACGACCCGGACTTTCGCCTCCTGCTCGATAAGCAGTTGACCATCTTCAGCGACTATATCCCGCCACGCTACGCCCTGATGAGCGGCATCGGCGCGGTTGAAATCTCTATCCTCAAACGCACGGCAGGCATTCAAGTGCTCTCTTACGATGAGGGAAAACACGAACAGGTTCTCACTTTCTTTCAGAGCTTGAAGGAAGCTGTTGCGCCTACGCCGGAGCCGGTCGTCTTAGAGCGCGCCGTCACGCGCGAAATGCTCACGACGCCAGAGCCAGCGGCGGCTCAACCTTCGGGCGCGCTCGTCCCACAGACGATCACGGTGGCGGTAACCGAACTTTCGATAAAGCTATCCGGCGCGGGACAGGTCGCGGCCACGCTCAGCCGCGATGGTCGAGACCTCGCCATGTCGCTCGGCACGCTCCCCAGTTGGTCTGAAATCGTCAACCTTTTTCAGACGAACATTTTCGGCTCGGATGTCGTCGGCCTCTTCTATTCGGAAGAGGGGCCACGAAAAATTGGCAAGATGCTTTCGCAATGTTTGCCGAAGGAAATCCTGAACGCTCTGGCGTCAGTTTCGCAAGATCAAGTCATCGCCCTACACCTCTCGCCTGAGCTTGAGGTGCTGCCCTGGGAATGGACGCTCATCGGCGGCAAACCCCTCTTCATTCTTCATCCGGTCGTGCGCGCTCCGATTACCGTCTCAGACAAGGCTCGCGGCTATCCGGCGATACAGGAGAAGGTCAGAGCGTTGCTCATCGGAGACACGATGGCGAGCGCGGAACTACCCGGCGCGCGGGCGGAGATAGTGGAGATTGCCAGCCTCTATCAAGTGCGAGGGGACGATTTCTACTGCAAGATGCTGCTCGGCGCAGAAGCGACATTCAACGCGGTCGTGAGCGAAATTCAGAACGGGGATTACGATGTCATACATTTCGCCGGGCACGCATGGTTCGACGCGCAGGACTCTTATCTCATACTCAACGAAGATGCCACGCTGCGCGCAAACGAGCTACGATCCTATCTGAGCCAGCGTCCGCCCGCCGTGATGGTCTTCAATTCACACTTCACGTCTTTCGTGCCACCGGGCATTGATAGAGACAAGCTGGACCAAAGCTCTGTGCCGGGAGCGGAGCAAGCTCCTGTCCTTTCCGTGACAGGCCAGAGGGGATTTACGGAAACTGCGCTGGCTGCCGGTGTCGGCGCGTTCGTCGGCTGCTTCGCCTCTCCTACGGACGATATGGGGAAAGACATTGGAGTTAAATTTCACCAGGAACTTTTAGAGGGCCGCCCCGTTGCCTTCGCCTTCTATAACACTCTCATCTCAGAGCAACAGAAATCCAGGAAGAAGACTGAAAAAGTTGACGCGTCGTGGATGCAATACGTCATTAGCGGCTACTGCGATCTGGCCTTCCCCATCCGTGCGAAAGAGCCTGCCGCACGGAGCGTAAGCACGGCGAGCCAGAAGAGTGTCAGACGCGGCCTCGCTCCCAGATCGAAACCAAAGCCCGCCGGTAAGAGCGCGAAGTCTTCACGCGCTGCTTCTAAACGAAAGAGATCGTGAGTTGGCGCAGCGCCTCGCGCACGCGTGCTGTCAGGCTGCCGACGTGCAGGGTGTAGCGATGGAAATCGAAAGTGTTGATGGGCGCAACGCCCAGGTTTGTTGAGGTGAGAAAGATTTCGTCCGCATCGCCCATGTCGTGAATTTCATAGACACCTTCGACCGTCGGGATTGAGAGCGCGTGAGAGAGCTTGATTATTTGTGCGCGCGTGATGCCTGCGACTGCGCCTGTTTGCAGAGCGGGCGTGTGAATCGTTCCGTCCTTTACCCAGAAGAGATTCGCCATCGTCGCAGAGACGATCTCGCCGCGCTCGTTCAACGTCACGGCTTCATCAAACTTGCGCGCACGCGCCTCTTCCCATGCAAGTATGCGTTCGAGATAGCTGACGCTCTTGACGCCCGCAAGCGGTGAGAACGTGTTCGCGCGAAAAGGCGAGACAGTCAGGGCCATACCGTCAGCGTCCGTCTTGTGCGCTTCGCCCGTCATGATAAGTAGATCGGTTTGACGCGCGCTCGCCGTGCCCTTCACTCTCCACACGCCGCGCCCCGCGCTTGAGAGCAGCATCACGTGCGCGCGTCCCTCCTTCACACGATTCGCCGCAATCAATTCGTCAAGCGACGCGCCCGTGCCCTGCTCATCAAATTGTTTGACATCAACTCCGGCGCTCAAAGCATGTTCTGCCAGACGCGCCCAATGCTCCGGCCAGAGAAAAGCACGCCCGCCGTAAACGGAGATTGTCGTAAACACTCCGCGCCCGTAGAGCAACGCAGACGACACGGGCGCAACACGCGCCTTCGCAGCATTCACTAATTCATTATTGAGAAAGATGAGCTGATGCATAAGAGCAAGGATGAAGGATGAAGGCGGAAGGATGAAAATGTGGCTCTTTAAGATGAGCCATTCAAGTTAAGCAACTATTCTTTCATCCTTCATCCTTCCGCCTTCATCCTTGCGGTTCATCGCCAGTGCGCTGTGGTCCAGTATTGCGGGTCGAACAGTTTTTCGTCGAGCGTCGGGTTCGATTGAATATCCGAATACTCTTCTGTCGTCAAAGTCTTGCCGTTGACCATGAAGACGACTCCCGCCGCCACCCAGCCGCCGCCCTTCACTTTCACGTAGTTATTAAACTGCGTATCCTGTGTGCCTGTGCCGTCCTTTCCGGCTGGCCTCAGCATACGCACAAAGTAGAGACGCTCTTTGTCAATCCAGAACTGGGGCGTATGCGTGTCGCCCTTCTGCGCGCCGACCACATAGACCGGACGACCCTGCCACGTGTCCTCGTGCATGACGCTCAGATCGAATTTTAGTCCCTTAAGTTTTTCGAGAAGCTCCGGCATGGGCAGAAAGTAAACGTCGAAGCCAAGCACGAGGAGCGGATGAACGAAGGGCCTGCTCATCTCGACCTTGCCCGCTTTGAAAGAGTAGATCGTGCCGTTGGCGAAGAGGATGCCGTTGCCGTCCTTAATCGGATCAAAGTCTATGCGCAGCTTGCCCGGCGCAGAAAACGCCTCGTACCACGTTGACACCTTGCTCTTACCTTCGGCGTCAAACTCCGTCGTCTTCTGCACAAACGTCAAAGTCTTATACCAACTCTTCGCATACTTCTTTTGCATCGCCTGTAGCATCTCTTCAGACGTTTTTATCTCTTTCGCCTGCACGCTCGTCCCAATCATCAACAGAGCGCACAGCAGCAGCAGAACATAGCGCATCATGATTTTCTCCTGATTCATTAAATTTTCTGTTTGTCACCCGGGCTTTCATAGAGAGGCCCAAGCTCGCTCAAAGCTTTCTTCTGATACGTCTGAGGAAAGGAAAAAGTTATTTTCCCTTTGCAAGTCTGGTCCTCTCACGCCAATCAAACTTTGGCTCGCACCAGCGTCAAATCATCAGCCTGCACGCTCAATTTATCGGCGGCAGCAAACTCAGGATGATGCCCCCATTTCTTCAAGAGATAACGCCGCCCTCTAATCTCTTCATCTCTGTTCTCACGCGCCTCCCCACAGATGCCGTCCGCGCCCGCTCCAAAAATCTGGCGGTACTCAGCCAGAATATGCGGGACCCATTTGACTCTCTCAGGGTATTCGAGAAAGACTCGCAGAAAAAAGTCCCAATCTTCAATCCAATGGCACGCTTCATCCCAGCCGCCGACACGTTCGAGAATCGCGCGGCGATGCACCATGCAGTTTGTATCCGCTCCCTGTAAACGCCAGACTTCCTGCGCCGTGAATTGCTTTCCAGGCTCAGCCTTCTGCGCTATCAAAGCCCATCTCCCGTCCTCTGTTCTCTCCCAGATAGTTGAGTTCTGCCCGCAGTACCACAAAACACAATCATTGTTCTGCTGAATCACTTCGCGCATAATCTCTAAAAAATCTGTGTGCCAGGTGTTATCCGAATCAAGATAGGCAATGTACGGAGCACAGGCCAACCGAACGCCGCGATTTCTGGCGGCGGCTGGACCTTGATTAGAGACAGTGATGGCGCGTATGCGTGTGTCTTGAAACTCTTCCAGCAGCCTTAATGTGCAATCGTTTGAGCCGTCGTTGACCACGATGATTTCCCATCGCGGCTCTGTTTGAGCGATGACACTTTGAATGGCTTTCCAGAGCACATAGGCGCGATTGTATGTCGGAATGATAATCGAGAATATGGGCTTCACTTATCTACCGTCCATCGAAAGCGGAGCAGGCCGCACTTTCACTAATTTCAATCACGTCGTAACTCTAGCGACGGGAACGAGAAGCGCAAGACATCGTAGCTCTGCTTTATTGCGCTCCGGCGGCGAGGACTTCCCCTTGTAGTTTCGCGCTGAGAGATGAACGCCACGCGGTTTCGAGTTGGTCAACGCGGGCGTTGATAACTTCTGCGCCGTCGGCTTCGATGCGCAGGTGTTCTGTGCCGACTTGACCGAGCAGTGTGAGCGGGCAGGTGAAACGTGCGGCAATCTCTTCGACGGCTGCGAGCGCGGATTCTTGAAAGCTGATGATGATGCGCGAGGGCGTTTCGCTGAAGAGGCGTGCGGGCATTGAGAGCGCGCCTGTCAGGTTAATGTCTGCGCCGATGGCGGGACGGTTGAGAGAAGAGAAGCAGCATTCTGCGAGCGCAACGGCGAGGCCGCCGTCCGAAGCATCGTGCGCGGAGCGCAGCAAGCCTGCTTCAGCCGCGCTCAAGCAAGCTTCCTGCACGGCGCGCTCGTGTTCAAGATTAATGGCGGGCACATGGCCCGTTGCAATCATCTCATCCGTTGTACGCCCTTGTATGGTTGCGGCGTATTCGCTGATTGAGAGATCGTCTTGCGTGGTGCCGAGCAGGGCGATGAGGTCGCCGCTCTGTTTGAAGCCGGGTTGGATGGCGCGGCGCACGTCTTCGATGACGCCGAGCATTCCGATGACGGGCGTGGGCAGGATGCCGCGCCCTTCCGTCTCGTTGTAAAAAGAGACGTTGCCGGAGACGACAGGAGTGCCTAGCGCGTTGCAGGCTTCCGCCATGCCGTCAATCGTCTCCGAAAAGGACCACATCACTTCGGGTTTTTCGGGCGAAGCGAAGTTGAGACAATTCGTAATCGCGAGTGGGCGTGCGCCGACGCAGACGACGTTGCGCGCAGATTCCGCGACTAGGAGCTTCGCGCCCTCGCGCGGATTCGCAGCGCAGTAACGCCCGTTGCCATCAAGAGACATGGCGAGCGCACGCCGCGTCTCCTTGATTCTCACGACAGCCGCATCCGCTCCCGGCAGCACAGCCGTGTTCGTCCGCACCATGTGATCGTACTGACGGAAGACCCACTGCTTTGAAGCGATGTTTGGTGAAGAGAGAATACTAAAGAGCGCATCGTTAAAAAGTCTGGAGTCAGGAGTCTGGAGTCTGGAGTCGGAAGACTGTTCAGCGTCGTCAACTTTGTTTTTATCTTCTGACTCCTGACTCCTGACTTCAGACTCCTGACTGATAATTGTTGGACCAGCGTGCGTCGTCTTCACGCGGATTGGCTCGTTGCTTACCGCTCTGCGTTCAGGCGCGCGCATCGGTCTTTCATAACGCGGGGCTTCATCTGTGAGAGCGGCGACGGGAATCTCTGCGACAGTTTCGTTGTGGTGGATGACGCGCACGCGGTTTCCTTCGACGACGCGCCCGATGACGACTGCATCCAGGTCCCACTTGCGGAAGATGTCAACGACCTGACGCTCGCGCCCGCGATGCGCGACAATCAACATCCGCTCCTGCGATTCCGAGAGCAGCATCTCGTAGGCGGTCATGCCCTCTTCGCGCTGCGGCACGAGCGAGAGGTCAAGCTCGATGCCTGTGCCTGCGCGCGCGGCCATCTCGCAGGATGATGAAGTCAGACCCGCCGCGCCCATGTCCTGTATGCCTGCAACCGCGCCGCTTCGCATCGCTTCAAGACAGGCTTCTAAGAGAAGCTTTTCAAGAAACGGATCGCCCACCTGAACCGTCGGGCGTTTCTCCAGAGCCTCTTCGTCAAACTCCGCAGATGCCATCGTTGCGCCGTGTATGCCGTCGCGCCCCGTCTTCGCGCCAACGTAGAGGACAGGATTGCCGACGCCCGTCGCTTTGCCAAAAAAGATTTGATCGTGACGCACGAGGCCGAGCGCATAAGCGTTGACGAGCGGATTCAAAGCGTAAGCGTCATCGAATGCGACTTCGCCTCCGACAGTTGCGACGCCAAACGCGTTGCCGTAATGCGCTATTCCAGCGACAACGCCTGCGAGCAGGGCGCGATTGCGTCTGCCGTGTTGCGGGTGGTCCAGCGAGCCGAAGCGCAGAGAGTTCATCGCAGCGATGGGCCGCGCGCCCATCGTGAAGATGTCGCGCAGGATGCCGCCGACGCCTGTCGCCGCGCCCTGAAACGGCTCTATGAATGAAGGATGATTATGAGATTCAATCTTGAAGCAGGCGCACCAGCCGTCGCCTATGTCAACGACCCCGGCGTTCTCGCCCGGCGGAACGATGACGCGCTCGCCCGTCGTCGGCAATCTTTTCAAGTGTACGCGCGAAGATTTATAAGAGCAGTGCTCAGACCACATCACAGAAAAGATGCCAAGCTCAACGAGCGTAGGCTCGCGCCGCAGCAACTCCCTGATGCGTGAAAATTCCTCTGGCGTGAGATTGTGCGCGGCGACCGTTTCTGGACTAATCATAAGAACAGTTTTCAGTTTTCGGTTTTCAGTTTTTAGTTTTCAGAAGAAGCGCGGAAAGCTTTTACTGAAAACTAAAAACCGAAAACTGAAAACTCATTTTGTCACTGCTTTCTCAATGGCCTGGCGCAGTTCTGCGGGCTTGATGCGGCCCATCTGTTTGAAGACGATCTTGCCCTGCGCGTCGAAGAGGAAGGTGGCCGGGAGTCCGCCGCTCCATGACGGGTCAACTTCGTTGATGGCCGTTTCAGGTTCCGTCTCGTTGAGAAGATACGAAGGCATCTCTTCGGCGCGCATCTCCTTTAAGAATTTCGGCACAGCCGTCTTGATGTCTGTCGCATCGTCGAGCGAGATGGTGATGAACTCAAGACCGCGCGCACGATACTCGGCATTTATCTTGACCAGATCGGGAAACTCTTCACGGCAAGGCTCGCACCATGTGGCCCAGAAATTGACGAGCAAAGGATGAGCTTGCGTTGCGTCGCGCTGCAAAAGTTTTTTGAGGCCGTTGGCATCAACTTCGCTCACGGCGAAGGCTGGCGGCGCATTCGTCGCGTTTGTGCTCGCAGAGCCGGGTACACTCTTCTCTGCGTTGGAAGATGCGGGCGGCGATTGGGCCAATGCGTTTGCCGCAAGCATCAACATGACCGCAACCAAACAACTAACGCAGAACAAACGTAGGGGCAGAGGCTCAGTCCTCTGCCCGCGTGTTTGGCAC